>JAKDMK010000569.1 GCA_030452365.1 Nitrococcus sp. | reverse complement strand
GGATCAGCAGTATCCTGAGACCCGTATCAATATCATCGATACTCCGGGACACGTCGATTTCACTATCGAGGTGGAGCGATCTTTGCGCGTGCTCGATGGCGCCGTGGGTGTGTTCTGTGCCGTAGGCGGCGTTGAGCCGCAGTCTGAGACCGTATGGCGACAGGCCAATCGTTATGAGGTGCCTCGGATCGCGTTTGTCAACAAGATGGACCGGGCCGGCGCGGACTTCCTGCGCGTGGTCAAGCAAATTCGCCAGCGGCTCGGATCGCAGGCGATCCCGGTGCAGCTGCCGATCGGCTCCGAGGAGAACTTCGTTGGTGTCATCGATCTCATCCGCATGAAGGCCATCTACTGGGATGATGAAACCCAGGGCGCGAGCTACAAGCAGGAGGATCCACCAGCGGATATGCTCGATGCCTGTCAGCATTACCACGAGGCGCTGGTGGTGGCGGCCGCGGATGCGAACGAAGAGCTGATGGAGCGCTATCTCGACGAAGAAAATCTGACCAGCGAGGAGATCAATCGGGGCCTGCGTATCCGGACACTGAACAACGAGATCGTGCCGGTGCTCTGTGGCAGCGCGTTCAAGAACAAGGGTGTCCAGGCGATGTTGGACGCCGTGATCGAGTATCTGCCGAGTCCGCTCGATATCGCATCGATCCGCGGTGAGCTCGATGACGGTTCGCCCGCCGAGCGCCATGCCTCTGACGAGGAGCCCTTTGCCGCGCTCGCGTTTAAGATCGCCACGGATCCCTACGTGGGCACGCTGACTTTTTTCAGGGTCTACTCCGGTGTGGTGCGCTCCGGTGATACCGTCTGGAACCCGGTGAAGAACAAGCGGGAGCGTTGCGGGCGGATCGTGCAGATGCACTCGAAGGAGCGCAAGGAGCTCGACGAGGTGAGGGCCGGCGACATCGCCGCCGCGATTGGCCTCAAGGATGTCGCTACCGGAGATACACTGTGTAATCCGAATCAGAAGATCACACTGGAGCGCATGGAGTTCCCGGAGCCAGTGATTTCGGTTGCTGTTGAGCCCAAAACTAAGGGTGACCAGGAAAAAATGGGCGTCGCACTGCAGAAGCTCGCTCAAGAGGATCCCTCCTTTCGTGTGCGCACTGACGAAGAATCGGGCCAGACCATCATCTCCGGCATGGGCGAGCTGCATCTTGAAATCATCGTCGACCGGCTCAAGCGGGAGTTCAAAGTCGAGGCGAATGTGGGCAAACCGCAGGTTGCCTATCGCGAGACCGTACGCAGACCGACCGAGGCCGAGGGCAAATTCATTCGGCAGACCGGCGGGCGAGGCCAATACGGTCACGTCTGGATTCGACTGGAGCCGCAGGATCGTGGTGAGGGCTACGAGTTCGTCAGCGCCATCGTCGGCGGTACGATTCCGAAAGAGTATGTACCGTCGGTAGACAAGGGGATTCGGGAGCAGTTGGAGAATGGCGTGCTAGCCGGCTACCCGGTGATCGATTGCAAGGTGACGCTGCTCGACGGATCCTATCATGATGTGGATTCCTCCGAGATGGCCTTCAAAATCGCCGGCTCGATGGCTTTTAAAGAGGCGTTCATCAAGGCCAATCCGGTTCTGCTTGAGCCAATCATGAGGGTGGAAATCATAACGCCGGAGGAATTCATGGGTGCCGTCATTGGCGATATCAGTCGCCGTCGCGGCACGGTGCAGGGTATGGAAGACAGCATATCCGGCAAGATCATCCGGGCCGAGGTGCCGTTGAAGGAGATGTTCGGTTATGCCACGGATCTACGTTCGGCCACCCAGGGACGTGCTTCCTATACCATGGAATTCCGCGGCTATGCCGAGGCACCGGCCAATATCGCCAATGAGATAACCCAGAAGGCGTCCTGACGGAATTGCAGCGAACAGCGGATTGCAACAGCTTTGAGCGAAGAGGTATGAGCCGTGTCCAAGGAGAAGTTTCAGCGTACGAAGCCGCACGTGAATGTTGGGACGA
>JAKDMK010000148.1 GCA_030452365.1 Nitrococcus sp. | reverse complement strand
TGGCGGTCGCGGCGTACTGCGAAAACGCCCACAAGGTGACCACAACCAGCAGGAACACGATGGTCAGGCCGACCAACAGGATGGTCAGCGCGATCTCATTCGGCGTCTTTTGCCGCTTCGCGCCCTCGACCATGGCAATCATGCGGTCCAAGAAGGACTCGCCGGGCTCGGCCGTGACGCGCACCAGCAGCCAGTCCGAGAGCAGCCGGGTGCCGCCGGTGACGGAAGAGGTGTCGCCGCCGGATTCGCGGATGACCGGGGCCGATTCGCCCGTGATCGCGCTTTCATCCACCGAGGCGGCGCCTTCGATTATTTCGCCGTCGGCCGGGATGGTGTCGCCGGCTTCCACCAGCACGACGTTGCCGCTGCTCAATTCGTCACTGGGCACTGTGTACCAAGGGGAGTCGCGGTGTGGTTCCTGCAGCACCTTGGCGTAGGTGCGCTTACGTGTCGATCGCAACGCCGAGGCCTGGGCCTTGCCGCGACTTTCGGCTAGGGCCTCGGCAAAATTGGCGAACAGCACGGTGAACCACAGCCACAGCGCAACGGCGAATATGAACCCGGCCGGTGCCTCGCCGTCGCCGACCTCGGCCTGCACCCACAACAGGGTGAGGATTATGCTGCCGACGTAGACGACGAACATGACCGGATTCTTCCACTGTATCTCCGGTGCCAGCTTGCGAAACGCATCGATGAGCGCGGGTTTCAATAACGCCCGGTCGAACATGGGCAAGGTGTTCTTCAGGGGCGAGGCATTGTTCTGGGGCGAAGCATTGTTCTGGTGCATGGCATTGTTCAAGGCCTTGTTAGTAGTCGACATGATGATTCCTCAGAAGCTGTCCGATACGGCTATTGGCGCTGCAAGGCGTCCAGCGCCAGGTTGATCTTGAGCACGTTGACGCGCGGCTGTCCGAGCAGGAGCAGTTGTCGCGGCGTGCTGTACTCGGCAATCAGGCCGAGCACCCGCTCCTGCGGCAAATCCCGGGCCTTCGCCACCCGCGCCGCCTGCAGGCGGGCGTTGGCTATGGAGATGTGGGGGTCGAGCCCGGAGGCCGAGGCCGTCACCGCATCCACGGGCACCCGGGCGTCCTCGGGCAGGCCGTTGGTCGCGCGGTAGGCTTGTACGCGTTCGGCGACCTTCTCGGTCAGCTTTGGGTTGGTCGGCCCGAGATTGCTGCCATAGCCGGCCATCGCGTCGTAAGCCACCGCGCTGGGGCGCGGATGGAAATAACCAGGCGTGGTGAACGGCTGGCCGATCAGCTCGGCGCCGATGATCTCTCCGTCCACCCGTATCAGGCCGCCTTGCGCCTGATACGGGAACAGCACATTGGCTACGGCCGTGGTGAACAGCGGATAGGCGAGGCCCGTCAGCAGCATGAAGAACAGCGCGGAAACCAGAACGGGACGGAGCTCACCTTTGATGATGGAAATTTGTTCGCTCATGTCATTGCCTCACTGGATGTTGCCGGGCAGCAATTGACCGTCCAGCATCTGGAAGTGCTCGACGATCGGGCCCAGGGCCAACGCCGGGAAGAAGGTCAAGCCGCCGACGATCAGGACCACGGAGACCAGCACCACCGCGAAGGTCGGGGTGGCGGTATCCAAGGTGCCGGCACTGGCCGGAACCGTACGCTTGGCCGCGAGCGAGCCGGCGACGGCCAGCATCGGCAACAGGGTCAGGAAGCGGCCGAACAGCATGGCGAGGCCGATGGTGGTGTTGAAGAACGGGTTGTTTGCGCCCAGGCCGCAAAAGCAGGAGCCGTTGTTGGCCGTGCCCGAGGCGTAGGCGTAGAGATACTCGCTGAAGCCGTGGGCGCCGAAATTGTTCAGGTTATCCGCCGTGCCGGGCCAGAGCACGGCCAGCGCGGTGAAGCCGAGCAGGATAATCGGATGCGCCAGCACTGCCAGCATGGTGAGCTTTACTTCGCGCGCCTCGATCTTCTTACCGAGAAGCTCGGGGCTGCGCCCAATCATCATACCGATCAGGAACACGGCGATAATCGCGAACCCGATCAGATTGATGAAGCCGACGCCATCACCGCCCCACACCGCGTTCAGCATCATGCCCCAGAGCGTCACGCCGCCGCCCAGTGGGGTCAGCGAGTCGTGCATGGCATTCACCGAGCCGGTGGTCGCGGAGGTGGTGGTCACGGCGAACAGGCTGGTATCGGAGATGCCGAAACGCAGCTCCTTGCCCTCCATGCTGCCGCCGGTGTCGGTTACCGGTAGGTCCTGCTGCACGCCCACCGCGGCCAGCAACGGGTTGCCGTACTGCTCCGCCGAATACATTACGGTCAGCGAGCTGACGAACAACACCATGAACGCGCCGAAGAACACCCAGCCCTGGCGCCGGCGCAGCAGCATGGTGCCGAAGGCGTAGGTCAAAGCGGAGGGGATCAGCAACATGGACAGAATATGCAGCACGTTGGTCAGCGGGGTCGGGTTCTCGTAGGGATGCGCTGCGTTCATGCCGAAAAAGCCGCCGCCGTTGGTGCCGATGTGCTTGATGGTCTCGAGGCTCGCCACCGGGCCGATACGGATGGCCTGCTCGGTGCCCTCTAGAGTGCTGGCGACCACCTGCGAGTCCAGCGTTTGCGGCATGCCCTGCCAGACGAAAAACAGCGCCAGCAGGAAGCAGATCGGCGCGAACACCCTGTAGATCACGCGCGTGAGGTCCACCCAGAAGTTACCGATGGTGTCGGCCGATTTGCGGCCCAGCCCACGGATGAACGCGGCGCAGGCGGCGACACCGGTGGCGGCGCTTGTCGTCATCAAGAAGGTGATGACAGCCATCTGGCTGAAGTTCGACAGGTTTTCACCCGAATAGCTCTGCCAGTTGGTGTTGGTGATGAATGACGCCGTCGTGTTGAAGGCCGTATGCGGGGGCTGCGGCGCGAGGTCCAGGGGATTGAGCGGCAGGAAGAGCTGCAAGCGCAGCAGCGCATAGCCGAGCAGCATCATCACGGCATTCGAGAGCACCAACCCCAGCGCATAGCCCTTCCAGCCGGATTCCTTATCGGGGTCGACCCCGAGCAGACGATAGGTCCACCGTTCGGGCAGATAATGCCGGGTGCCGGTGAACGTCCTCGCCAGCCACATGCCCATGGGCACCGCGAGTCCGGTCATCACGGCAAGGGCGACGACGAAATACAGGATATCGATAGTCATGTCGGTGCTCCGGTTAAATTCTGTCCAGCGCGATCACGTAGTATGCGAACCCCGCGAAGCACGCGAGCGTCAGGGCGACATAAATTAGATCAAACATTGGAGAACCTCTTGCATCTGAATCAAATTAGGGTTTGACAATCTCAGCATCGCCTAGAATTTTTCCGGGCGAATCAACGCGTAAAACAAATACGCCGTCAGCAGCACTGTTATCGCCACGACAATCACACCGATAAAGTTCATCATCGTCTCCCGCAACGGTAGTTCACACGTAATGTAGAAAGGCCGTGCGTAAAAATGCTAGGCCGAAACCCAGTGGCAGCGTAAAAAATATGTAAAAATAAAAGCCCGCAAAGGCCTGACTCTTACCCACAAGGCCGCTGGCATCGGTTGCCGTAGGGCGCATTAGGCCGAATAGGCCGTAATGCGCCGAATGTTTGGAATCGCCGAGTTGCACTCGGCGATCCGCGCATCCGCCGGTTGCCCTCAATAGGTCAATATCACGTCAATGCCGAAGATCGTCCCACCGGTCGGAATGCCGAGCTGGTTGGCGAAAAACTGTTCATCGTCTTGGCCGTCGGCGAACTGCCAGCGGAACTCCGGCCGGATGACGAGGTTCGGTATAGGCCGCACGTTCACACCGGTGGTGATCTCGTAAACCGAGTGGCTGCCGGAGCGAAACCATTCGGCCCGTACACCCGCCTTGAACGCATTGTTGATCGTGTAGAACAGGTAGTTAACAACCCCGGAGCGGTGGTTGGTGTTGGGCCCAAAGGGGTTCGCATTGACTTCGACCTGATCCCATTGGAAGACGTAATTCCAATCCGGGGCCGGGGTCGTATCCACCACGAGACTGTGGCTATAGCCTTCGCCCTGCGGGAAGCCGAGGTCGCCCGCGGTAAGGGCGTAAGTGACGGTCACCCTATCGCTCAATCCAAAGCCCACACCGCCAAGGAAGTTGTTACCCCCGTCGAAACTATCGAAGCCCGTGTCCCAGCCGGCAGTCCAGCCGCCGTACAGGGTGACGGCATCCGACGCGGTATAGGTTCCCAACACGCCGGTGTGGGTAAAGGGTTCGTTGAAGTTGAACGTGAAGGGACGGCTGAAAAAGAAGTTGACCGTGGCGGGGACGGATTCATAGCCGATGAGCGTCAAGAAGTGGCCGCCCTTCACGGACCAATCGCCATTGGCGACCTCGACATACACCTGCGGCAAAGCCCAACCGTGGATGCCGTAGTCCCATTCGGTGTCAAAGTGGTGCTGCGGGGGCGGCTCGCCGAAGGCCTGCGTGTTCTGTGCGTCCGTGCCATAGATCGCATCGAGGCGAAAGCCAAAATCCCACCCGCAGCGGCCGTCGGCAACGCGCTCGGCGTAGAGCCATTGTTCGTGCAGGTTGATCTCGTCTGGGGACGTGTTGAACACACCGTCGCTGTCGTTCGTATAACCGAGCTGCGTCCAGCCGCCAATGGTGAACGGCACGGCATCACCCAGCAGCGAGTCGAGGCTGAACGCCTTGTCGTCGGCTGCGGCCGCCTCGCCGCTGCAACTGCTCCCACACGGGCAACTCTCCTCAGCCCAGAGCGCCGGGGAAACGGCTAACAGCAGTCCACCCAAGACGCCGCCGGCAAGGCGGGTGCGAAAGCGTCGAGTTGACGACGCGAAATCCGATTTTTTGAGTCCCCTGATAATATTCCTAGAATTGTTTATTGCCGCCGCTACGGCAAGCCCACCGATAACAGTCATCATCGTCTCCTGTGCTGGCATTGCACGCGTAATGTAGAAAGGACGCGCGTAAAAATGCCATGCCGAAACTCGGTGGCGGCGTAAAAAGAATGTAAAAAATAAAAGCCCGCGCAGGCGGCGGCGGTCCCATGTGTTGGCCGCCGGGGTTCCCGGCAAACGGCGCTTACTTAGTCTCAATTTGTGGATTAGCAATACGTAATTCAGAAAACGTGTAGGGTGGATAAGCGCAGCGCATCCACCGCTTTCTCATTCGCAGGCTTGTCGGTGGATGCGCTGCGCTTATCCACCCTTATATCTCGATTCTGCTCGACGCAAGGGGCAGAATCCCCGACTGATCATCGGGCCGGGAGTCGGGCAAGACGTATCCACCCTTGGGAGCGAAGCCCGTTACGTAGATAGTCGCCCGACTCCCCTTCCTCGCCTTCGAGTTCGAACGGTATCGTAGGTCTGCCTTGGGCAAGAACCTGGATGGATAAGGCTGAACCGGGCGGGAGGCTTGATCGATCAGAGTGTTTAGGTTTGCCTCTTTAGGAGTTTCCATGACCTCGACCCCCATAGGTATCGATATTGCCAAATCCAAGTTTGATGCAGCCGCTCTGCGCAATGGCAAATACAAAACTAAAGTCTTCCGCAATACGCCCGAAGGGTTCAGAGAGCTTGCGGCTTGGCTTGAAGCTTTCTCGCAACCTCATGTTTGCCTGGAGGCCACCGGCCGCTATGGCGAGGCCCTGGCGTTCTTCCTGCTCGATCGCAGCTTTGCCGTCAGCGTGATCAACCCAGCCCAAATCCACGCCTTCGGCCAAGCCGAGCTCAGCCGCACCAAGACCGATAAGAGTGATGCCAAGCTCATCGCCCGTTTCTGCCAAAGCCAGCGGCCTGCGCTGTGGGAGCCACCGACCCTGGCCGTGCGCCAGTTGCAAGCTCTGGTGCGCCGCCTCGAGAACCTCTTGGAGATGCGCCAGATGGAGCGCAACCGCTTAGAGGGAGCGGATGCCTCCGTGCGGGCATCCATCGAGACGCTGCTCGCCACCCTCGGGACCGAGATCACCGCTACGCGCCAGCGCATCCGTGAGCACATTGACCAGGACCCAGAGCTCAGCTCACGACGTGACTTGCTCGATTCCATCCCTGGCCTGGGCGAGGCCACCATCGCCGTGTTACTCGCGGCACTGGGCGATGTCACCCGCTTCGACAACGCCCGCTGTGTGGCGGCCTTCGCCGGCCTCTCGCCCGCTGAGCACCAGTCCGGGAAGTGGAAAGGCCACACCCGCTTGTCGAAAACCGGTGATGCCTTGCTCCGCAAAGCCCTATACATGCCCGCCATGGTGGCATGGCGCCACAATCCCCTCATTAGAGCCTTCTGCGAGCGTCTCAAGGCCCAAGGCAAGAACGGCAAACTCATCGTCTGCGCCGCCATGCGTAAAC
>JAKDMK010000147.1 GCA_030452365.1 Nitrococcus sp. | reverse complement strand
TCCTAATCATCCCAAGCGCTCAGGCTTTGCCTGGCGCACCTAGACTTGACCCCGAAACCCGAAACTCCGCTATTGACGCCGCTGCGCGAATGTCATACAGTCGTATGACATTCATTACATGGATGAAAATTGATGCGGATAAACGCCAGACTGGACGAGGACCGAAGCCGAAAATTCGCTTTTCTGCAGCAGATAAGCGGTGCAGGCGTCAGCGAAATCGTTAAGCTGGCCATCGATGCCTACTATGACCGGATGAAACAAACGGGCGGCGACGCCGCGGTTTTGCTGAGCAAGTCCGGCTTTGTCGGCTGCGGATCCGGACCGGCCGGTCTTTCACAAGACTACAAGGAGGAGCTCGCACGGTCGATGGGAACCAAGCATGATGATCGCTGACACGGGCTTCTGGTTGGCCTTGGGCAATCGCAAGGATCACCACCACGAACTCGCGAAACAACGACTTTTCGAACTCGAAGAACCATTGATCACGACTTGGCCCGTCCTGACGGAAACCTGCCATTTGCTTCTGCAGCGCCTGGGCCATCCCGCACAGCTTAAGTTCATTCAGAGCTACGAAGCCGGCGCCTTTGAGGTCTTCGATTTATCGCAAGATCACGCTCCGGTATTAACGAAATTGATGACAAAGTATGCAAGCCTACCGATGGATCTTGCCGACGCGTCCCTGATTGTTCTGGCAGAGCACTTGAACCACGGACGTATCTTGTCCACGGATCAACGCGATTTCAAGTCCTATCGGTGGAAGCAACACAGGCCGTTCAGGAATCTACTTTTACGGGAGTAAAAAATAGTGGTCTGCCCCCTATTTTTAGGCGGTGCCGCCAGAGAATTCAGGAGACTGCTCGTATGCGAATGATTCTATTGGGTCCGCCGGGAGCAGGCAAAGGCACGCAGGCGGCTTCCCTGTGTCGTAGCTATGGCATACCCCAAATCTCCACCGGTGACATGCTTCGCGCTGCGGTCAAGGAGGGCACCCCGCTCGGCCGGGAGGCAAAAGCGGTGATGGACAGCGGCGGCCTGGTCTGCGATGAAACCATCATCAAACTGGTCAAGGAGCGCATTGAGCAGCCGGACTGCGCGAACGGCTTCCTCTTCGACGGCTTTCCGAGGACCATTGCCCAAGCGGACGCATTAAGAGATGAAAGCATTCGCATCGACCACGTCATCGAGCTGCGACTCGATGATGACGAGATCGTGCGCCGACTGAGTGGAAGGCGGGTGCATCCCGGCTCCGGGCGGGTTTATCACAACATTCATAGCCCACCCGCCGTGACTGACCGCGACGATGTGACCGGCGAGCCGCTGGTGCAGCGCGATGACGACCGGGAGGAGACCGTGCGCGAGCGACTTCGCGTCTACCACGAGCAGACTCAACCCTTGGTGGCGTATTATAGCTCTTGGGCGGGCCAGGGCGACGCCGAGCGACCCCGTTATTCGGTCGTCGACAGTCGAGGCAGCGTTGCTGAGGTTGAGGCGCGAGTTCTGCGGGCGCTCAGCGGATAGGGCCTGTGCAGGCGTTTGTGGCAAACGCAGCCGTGAGCAAAGCCCCGTTCGTGTTTGCGCAAGCGGAGAGGACAGGGCATGCGGGCGATCGTTCTTGCAATTGCGTTGTGGTCGGCGGCCGCGACGGGCGCAACCGATGGACGCGCCTTGCTACTGAAAATCGATGGCCCAATCGGCCCAGCCATAAGCGACTACATCGGCACCGAGCTGGCGCGCGCCCAGCGCCAGGGTGCGGCGCTGGTGATTCTGGAGATGAATACCCCGGGTGGGCTGAGCACAGCCATGCGCGACATCATTCAGGCCATCCTCGCCTCGCCGGTGCCTGTTGTCACCTACGTCGCACCCAGCGGTTCTCGTGCCGCCAGCGCCGGCACCTACATTCTGTACGCCTCTCACGTGGCCGCCATGGCCCCCGGTACCAACCTAGGCGCGGCTACGCCGGTGGAGCTGGGTGGCTTGCCGGGCTTGCCCGCGCCGAGTCCGGACAAAGGGCCGGATAAAGCGCCGAACAAACAACCGGACAAGACGGGCGACCAGGGCAACGACACCAAGCCGGCCACGCCGATGGAGCGCAAGTTGGTCAACGATGCCGTGGCTTACATCAGCTCGCTCGCCAAGCTACGGGGGCGCAATGCAGACTGGGCGGAGAAAGCGGTGCGCGAAGCCGCGAGCCTTCCAGCTCACAAGGCGCTGGAGATGGGGGTCATCGACCTGATGGCCGATAATGTCGAAGAATTACTGCGCAAGATCGATGGCCGCGTCGTGAAAACGGCAACCGGCAAGGTGACCCTGGCTACTGCAGAGCTGCGCGTAGAGCGCATCGAGCCGGGGTGGCGTACTCGGATACTGGCGGTGCTCACCAATCCGAATGTGGCCTATGTCCTAATGCTACTCGGCATCTATGGGCTTATCTTCGAGCTTGCCAGTCCAGGAGCCATCTTGCCGGGCGTGTTGGGCGGAATCTGCCTGCTGCTCGCGCTTTTCGCCTTCCAGGCACTACCGATCAACTACGCCGGCCTGGGGCTGATATTGCTCGGTATGACCTTCATCGTCGCAGAGGCTTTCGCGCCTAGCTTCGGAGCCTTGGGATTGGGCGGTGTAATCGCCTTCGTGATTGGATCGATCATGTTGATGGACACGGATGTGCCGGGCTTTCAGCTCTCGATCATGCTCGTCATCGGCTTCGCAGCAGCCAGTCTCCTGCTGCTGACCGCAACCGCCGGTCTCGCGCTACGGGCCCGCAAACGGCCTGTGGTGTCGGGGATCGAGCAGATGTTGGGGAGTGAGGGCATCGCCTCGGCCGATTTTAAGGGTAGCGGCTGGATCCGTATCCATGGCGAGCGCTGGCGGGCACAGTGCGATGTGGCCTTGCGCGCAGGCCAGCGGGTTCGCGTCACCGGTTTGCATGGTCTGATTCTACGCGTAGAGCCTGTTGAGGAACCGCATCGTTAACGCCATCGCGGTGCTACACTACGCCGCAAATTTTACAGTCCAGGGCCTGATCCCGCATGGAAGTCTATCGTGAGGCGATCGATCGGTTTCGGCGCCTGTTCGAGTGCGCCCATAAGGTCGGTTTGCCCGAGCCGGCCGCGATGACCTTGGCCACCGCCGATCGCCATGGCCGGTCCAGTGCACGCACCGTTCTGCTCAAAGAGGTGAGCGACGCTGGCTTCGTGTTTTATACCAACGCGCATAGCCGCAAGGGCCGGCAGCTCAACGAGAATCCCCGTGCCGCACTGTGCTTGTTCTGGCAGCCCCTGATGCAGCAGGTTCTCATCGAGGGCGAGGTGGGGATGGTCGATCCGCGGGAGGCGGATATCTACTGGGCTACCCGGGCGCGGCCCAGCCAACTCGGCGCTTGGGCATCGCAGCAATCGGAGCCCTTGGAGAATCGGCAATGCCTGAACGATCGGGTCGAGCAACTGGAGGCGCGTTACGCCGATCAGCCAGTGCCCAGACCGGCGCATTGGACCGGCTATCGCCTGGCGCCAGACTTGATCGAGTTCTGGTGCGCGCGTCCCGGACGCTTACACGATCGTTACCGTTATTGGTTGGAGTCCGGTATATGGCAATGCGGGTGGATCCAGCCATAACAGACGAGATTCGCGCTCATTGCAGGCGTCATCAACGTGTAACACAGCCACGCTAGGCTAACGGTGTCGCTAATGCGGCAATTTCGTGCATAAAGAGTGGGTTGATTATTCCTATCCAACGCCTGAGGAGATTGTGATGCGACAAGGATTGATCCGGGCATGGGCGCTTGCTGCCGTGCTGGCGGTGGCCGGTATCGGCATTGCCGCGGCGGCCGGGGTCAGGCAGATCAATGGCGCCGGCGCAAGCTTCCCTTACCCTATCTACAGCAAGTGGGCCGCCGCCTACAACAAGGTGACCGGGGTCAGGGTGAACTATCAGTCCATCGGTTCGGGCGGCGGCATCAGACAGATCAAGGCGGGAACCGTGGATTTCGGTGCCACGGATGCGCCGCTGGTCAAGCAGGAGCTCGATGAGGCCGGATTGGTGCAATTTCCCATGGTAGTCGGCGGCGTCGTTCCGGTGGTTAACCTACCGGGGATCAAGCCCGGCTCGCTAAAGCTGACTAGCCGGGTTCTTGGCAAGATATTCCTGGGCGAGATCACGCGCTGGAACGATCCCGCCATCAAGGAGCTCAACCCGGAGCTGAACTTGCCCGCTCGGCCGATCATGGTGGTGCACCGCGCGGATGCCTCGGGAACCACCTGGATCTTCACTGATTATCTGAGCAAGATCAGCCCGGTCTGGAAGAAGACGGTGGGCAATGCCACGGCCGTCGCCTGGCCCACCGGAATCGGCGGCAAGGGCAACGAGGGCGTGGCCTCTTACGTGGGGCGACTGCAGGGGGCGATCGGCTATGTCGAGTTCGCCTATGCGCTGCAAAATCAAATGAACTACGTGCGCCTGCAAAACCGCGCCGGCCGTTTCGTAAAGCCAACCATAGAGACGTTCCAAGCCGCGGCCGCGGGCGCCGATTGGGCGCATGCGCCCGGCTTCCACGTGGTACTGACCAATCAGCCTGGCGAGCAGAGCTGGCCGATCACCGGCGCGAGCTTCATCCTGCTGCACGCGACGCAGAAGGATGTTACGACCGCGCGGGCGATGCTGAATTTCTTCGACTGGGCATTAAAACAAGGTGACGAGATGGCGAAGGAGCTGGGCTACGTACCTCTGCCGCGCAGTGTGGTGGAGCAAGTCGAAACTGCATGGGCGGATGATCTCCATGCGGCAAATGGCCAGGCGATCTGGCCGCACGCCGAGTCGGATCCCTAAGCCGGCGCGTTTGACCAAAGCCGCCTATGCTGGTACACAAAAAAGCCGCCCGTCGGGCGGCTTTTGGCTGTGCGCATCGGCACGGCGCCAGCACGACCTCGGTAACCAACGCGCGGAGGTGCTTGTGGAGCAGGCTGCCAGCGTAGAGGAGACGACTGCGGATCGGTCCTTGCAACGCAAGCTGCGCCGAGGCCATCTCGCTGATCAGCTGTTCGCCCGCACTACCTGGCTGTTTGCCGTGGTCGTGCTCGCGATCGTGTCGGCGATCACCTTGTCGCTGGTGATTGGGGCCTGGCCGACACTGCGCCGGTTCGGGTTTAGCTTCCTGATAAGCGCGGAGTGGAATCCGGTAACGGATACTTATGGCGCGTTGGTGCCCATCGTGGGTACCCTGGTCACCTCGGCAATTGCGATCATCATTTCCGTGCCGGTGAGCTTCGGGATCGCCGTATTCATCACGGAGCTCGCGCCACGCTGGCTGCAACGACCTATCGGCACTGCGATCGAGCTGCTGGCGGCTATCCCCAGCATCATTTACGGCATGTGGGGTTTGTTCGTGTTCGCGCCGTTGTTTGCCCAATACCTCCAGCCCTGGATAATCGAGCACATCGGCAGCCTGCCGCTGATTGGCTTTCTATTTTCGGGACCGCCGTTGGGGATAGGCTTGTTCACTGCGGGGCTGATTCTCGCCATCATGGTGATACCTTTCATAACCGCAGTGTTTCGCGACATCTTCGAGCTGGTCCCGGCGGTACTGAAGGAATCCGCCTACGGCTTGGGCGCCACCACTTGGGAGGTGGTCCGCAATGTCGTGCTGCCCTATACCAAAGTGGGTGTGGCGGGCGGCATCATGCTCGGCCTCGGCCGGGCTTTGGGCGAGACCATGGCCGTGACCTTCGTGATTGGCAATGCCTACCAGCTCAATCGCTCACTGTTCATGCCCGGCACTACGATCTCCGCCACACTGGCCAACGAGTTCACAGAGGCGACGGGGGACTTGTACGTTTCCGCCTTGCTCGCACTCGGCCTAGTGCTCTTTTGCATTACCTTTTTGGTGCTCGCGCTTGCCAAGCTGCTATTGCTGCGGCTGACGGCGATGGAAGGCGAGCGTACCTGAGGCGCGCAAGCCCATGAGCCTGTATGTCCGTCGCCGCATCGTGAACGCCCTGAGCCTGAGCTTGTCCGTGCTGGCCACTCTATTTGGTCTGTTCTGGCTGGGTTGGTTATTGTGGACTCTGGTGGCACAAGGTCTGCCCTGGATCGATCTGAGCGTGTTTACTCAACCCACACCGCCACCCGGCGGTACGGGCGGGTTGGCTAATGCCATCGTCGGCAGTTTACTGCTCACCAGCTGTGGCGTCCTCATCGGCGCACCGATCGGCATTCTGGCAGGCACCTATCTGTCGGAATTCGGGCGTAATACCCGCTTGGCGCCGGTAGTCCGGTTCGTGAACGATATCTTGCTGAGCGCCCCATCCATTATCATCGGCGTGTTCATCTATGGGCTTGTAGTCCTGC
>JAKDMK010000568.1 GCA_030452365.1 Nitrococcus sp. | reverse complement strand
CGCGAAGAGCTCCTGCGCCTGCAAAGGATCGTCATCGGCGACACGCGCTTTGTGAAGCTCGGTCTGCGCGAAGATGGGGGGTTTGTGGGCGAACGCGACCGTCATACCCGCATGCCTTTGCCTGACCATATCAGTGCGCGGCCCGAGGATCTGCCGTCTCTGATCGACGGCCTGGTCGCCTTCGACCACGGGCCGGCACAGGCGCTCGATGCCGTAATCGCCGCAGCCATCCTGGCATTCGGCTTTGTCTACATTCACCCGTTCGAGGACGGCAATGGCCGTATTCACCGCTATGTTATCCATCACGTCCTGGCCGAACGCGGATTCAACCCGCCGGGCCTCGTGTTCCCCGTCTCGGCCGCCATCCTGGAACAGATCGACGATTATCGTCGGGCTCTGGAAAGCTACTCACGGCGTCTGCTGCCGCTGATCAAATGGGAGCCAACGTCGCAATACAACGTCGGTGTCATCAACGACACGGGGGATTTCTACCGTTTCTTCGACGCCACCCCCCATGCCGAATTTCTATACCGCTGCTTGCGGAGGACGATCGAACACGACCTTCCCGCCGAAACTACTTTCCTGCGGTCCTACGACTCTTTCAGGCAGCAGGTCGAAGCCTTCCTTGAGATGCCGGAGCACACGATCGACCTCCTGTTTCGCTTCCTGCACCAGAACGGGGGCCGCTTGTCCCGGCGCGCGCGCAGCCGTGAGCTCAAGGAGCTTACGGACGTGGAAGTAGAGCGCATCGAGGGGCTCTACCAGGAGAGTTTCGCATCAATGGAGTCGGACTCGACAATCAACGGATATAGCGGGCTTGGTAGCTCACCGCGGCGGCGCCGGTGGCGGGCACCTTGACTGACCATTGTACGGCTGCGGACGATAAGCGCTCGTGTGGTGCGCTCTCCTGCACAATCTTCCCGTCACCGGGCAGGTATTCGCGCACCTCGACCGTGACCGGCTGCACGCCGGCATTGTGCAGCTCGATGCGCCAACCGACTTCATAGTGATCCTTGCCCAGGCGCTGGAACAACTCGCGCGTGCGTTTGGCCGTGACGTCGAATGCCGTGCCAAGGACCAACTGCAACGGCTTGCCGGCGGGGGTATGATCAATCTGATCGGCACCCAGATACCGTGTCTCACCATCCGCGCCCAACTCCCTTATGCGCACCGTTCCAGCCGGTAGTGCAATCGGCTGCTTCGCGCTTGCCGTATCCACATGCAGGCGCACTTCAACCGGCGCCTCGCCGCCATTGTCGGTCGCATTGCCGTTGACACGATAGAAACGCCGTACGGCCAAGTGATCGGCCTGGAGTAATTGCAGGCGCAGCGCAGCGGCCTCGGGCAGGCTTACCGGCTGATCCAGGCGATACAAATGCCACGCCATTACCGGCTCGCTTACGGCCGCTTCGGCTGCAACCATGCGTTGCGCTTTCATCATGACCGGACGAACCACATCGGAACGGGCAACGTCTCCGGCGATCAAGCGCAGTTTGGCATCCGTGTAGTCTCCCCCGCTGTGGTTGCTGATGCGCGCGAAGCCTTCGAGCTGAAGCCGGTTGCCTTGCAGCTCACCCCAATAATCCATCTGCCAGTCGAGACCGTCGGCAAGATAGATCAAATCGAACCTATGCCGGCCGCTAACGGCGCGGGACAGGCGCAAGTCGAGCGCGGGGCCAGTCACATCGACACGAGGGTTAGGCGGGAAGACAATGCGCCAGGGCGCATCGGGCCCGCCGATTTCCAGCCGCCCGGCGACTCGAACGATGGGATTGTCTCCCCCGGCGCTGAGCAGTATTCCCCTGCGCGTGGGGCCGCTCTCCCCGGCACGCGGCGCCAGCAGCACCTCGCTGCCTCGATAAGCCTGCAACAGTGCGCCGTATGTCCAGTCACCGCTGTGAAACCGCTGCTGTAGGACATGGGCATCTGCCTGCAGTGACACGGCAAGCGTATCCGGTTGCAACCGGGCGGGCAGGTCCGAGAGCGT
>JAKDMK010000146.1 GCA_030452365.1 Nitrococcus sp. | reverse complement strand
CAGGCAGCCGGCGCCTTGCCATCCGCCTGCGCCACAGGCATCGCGATGCCACCGCTTTCGCCGTGGGGCTGATGGCGTGCAGCCGCGATCCTGCTCACCTGCTGGATCTCACGCGGCAGCGGCTTGAGCGCCTTTCTCTGCCCGCGCCGGTTAGCAGTTTGCTTCTCGCTACCCGTCATATCGAGCGCCTGGCCCCGTGTCAGCGCAGCCTGGTGAGCGAGAATCGAAACGAGGTCGAGGAATGGAGCGCCCTGCTGGAGCGGCTCTCGGCCCGACTTGGGGAGTGTGCCATCCACGGGCTTCAAGCACGCGCGGTGCATCGCCCGGAGCGCGC
Organism: Nitrococcus sp.; assembly: GCA_030452365.1. Lineage (GTDB taxonomy): Bacteria > Pseudomonadota > Gammaproteobacteria > Nitrococcales > Nitrococcaceae > Nitrococcus. Next base: position 6,014 of record JAKDMK010000146.1, on the reverse strand, counting down.
CTGGCGCTACGTTGCGCCGGGCCGGGAAAGCCCGGTCGCTATCATGGCCGAGCGGCCGTTGTGGCTACTGCTCCAGCCGCAACTGCTCAAGATCCGAAACGGTCAGCCGCTCTGGCACGGACCTTTGGTGCTGCAACAGGATCCCGAGCGTATTGAGTCCGGCTGGTGGGACGGCGCGGACTGCGCTCGGGACTACTACGTGGCCCGCAACACTAGCGGCGAGCGGCTATGGATCTTCCGTGAACGCCGGGGCGGGTGCGTATGGTATCTGCAGGGGTTTTTTGCTTGACCTCTCCCCACAATGCTTAGTGAGCGCCATCCACTGTCCGGGATGTGCCAGCCCGCGGTTGCCGCCGCCAAATCTGGCGCGAAGCAACTCTCGGGTGTCCCCTATTTTCCTTGGCTCAGCGTCACCGCTCCATGCCCTCCCGGCGGCCCAAACTTTCGGCCAGAAATGCCGATACCAAAGCATTCATACTTACCCCTTCCTGTTTGGCGCGGGCACTTAGCCGAGCGTGTAGACTCCTTGGGATCCGAGCGATAAACCTTCCACTCGGAAAATTGTCCGGGTTCGGAATGTCGCGGCCAGTCTCTTGAGCTGCCTTGAGCCAGGCAGTCAAGGCATCCTTGCCATTGGTCATCGCTTCTTCGGGCGTCTCTCCATCCGACATGCAGCCAGGAAGGTCCGGATAGGTGACAAGCCAACCGCCGCCCTCGTCATCGGATAGAGGGCGCAGTTCAAAGGGATACTCAATGCGTTTCTTCATCATTCAGCTCCGATCTCATCCACAAGAGCAAGGAACTGAGTGACGTATATGGCTTTGATGGGACGCTTGAACGGAACCGTTACCGCCAGCTCCGCATCAGGGTGCAAAAAGACGAAGTGGCTGCCGCCGGTCTTTCGCACTTCGATACCGAAACGCCTCGCTACCGCTTCAAGATCTTCGATGCGCCAATCACTCGGATTAGCGCGCATCCTTGCGAGTAGCTTCTCGGCCTTGCTCATAGAGCACAAATGATACTTCTGATGGTATCAACAGGCAACGCGGCTCAGCACCATCCTATTTCCATGTTCCGAGCTTAGGGGTTCCGTCTGTCTTGGCTCGACGGCATGTAGCGAGCAGAACATCCGAAAAAATCGTGGCCTGTGCTCTATTATGAGGCTGTGCGGCGCAAAGTCGCCGACCAGCGCATCGTCAGCGCGGGGCGCCCCGGATGCCCTTGCCGATGCGGTCCGAGAAGCGGGCGAAAAGCACCCATGAAGCGCTCGGCGCCACGGCGAACAGGGGCTTCGAGGCAGCCCCCAGCCCGTAGCCGATAAGCGTCAGGATCTTGCGCTTGCCGAGCTGGTCGCTCAGCCAGCCCGAGAACAGCGTGGTGATCGAAGCAGAGTAGCTTCGCCGATCCCTTCTATAAGGTCGACGGTGAGCGTGCTGGCGCCGAGCACGCAGTCGAATTATATTGGCAGTTGCCCCTTCTGCGACAACGCCCAGTCCGCGCTACCTGCCAGCAGGTGTTGAAATAAATTATAGATGAGGATGGGAAGCATCATCCGCGGGTGATCCGCCAGGGCCAAGGATGCCAATACCAATCCCGTTCCGTTATTGCTCATCCCTAAACCGAATATCAGCGATATTCGCTGCGCCCTGTCAGTTTGCAGGAAATGGGCTATCCCCCACCCCGACGCAAAGGCGAGACCGCACAGCCCGAACGCAATCACTAGCAATTCCCCAAAGGCAAACGGCTTGACGAGGTAGTCGTCGCCGCCGGCACGCAGGCCGGTGATCCGCTCGTCGGTGTCGCTGAGCGCGCTCAGGATCAGGATCGGCGTAGCGATGTGCTGCTCGCGCAGTTTCGCGATCACGGTCAGGCCGTCCAGTTCCGGCAGCATGCGGTCGAGCACGATAGTGTCGAATCGCCCTTGGAGCGCCAGTCGCAAGGCCTCGCGCCCGTCACAGGCACATAGCGCCTCATGGCCGCTTTCCTCTATGCCCTGGGCGAGAAACGCCGCCGCTTCCCGGTCATCTTCGACTATCAGTACGCGCATGCGCTTATTCTGCCGGTTAGCCGCCAAAATGTGCGTTACGGAATGGTAATCAGCGCCAGTGAGGCTGCCTGGTTAGGCTACCGTCGCGTTAAGTGCGGTATCAGCGGCATCTTGACATCTCTGGGGGCGCGGCGCATCGCTTGGAGCGCGCCTGGTGCTACGTTGCGCCGGGTCGGATCTTCCGCGAACGCCGGGGCGGGTGCGCCTGGTATCTGCAGGGGTTTTTTGCCTAGCTGTGGCTCGTTCTTGGAATCGCGCCATCTTGGGCTTGTCGTCCGCCAACCGGGTAAGTCCGGTAGCCACCGCATCGTCCTTTGCGTATACCACCCAGCACGAGTTTTTGCAGAGTGAAGATCAAATGCTGTTAGACCGCACTCAGTACTCTGTGCAGCGCTCCATGATCGCACCTGAGGTGCCGTCGGACTGATGACGCAAAAGCAGGCCCAAGGCCCCGGCGCCGGTCCCCTTTGTCCACCACTCCAACCCACCACCGACGTAGCGCGCGCCGCTGCCTGAAACCGCTATGTGCATCTTGTAGCCCATTCCCTTGTATTGGACAGTGGCTGAATCGGTGGAAGGGTAGGTTGTAGAAACCGTCTCGCCGCTCTTGCAGCGGTAATTGCGCGCAGTGGGTGCTGACTGTGGCGATGCGGCCGTTGGTGCGTCCACCTGTTTTTGTGGTGCGCTCGTACAGGCGCAGATGAACAGGATGGAAATAAATGGCAAGGCGATGGCGATTTTCACGGGGCGTCCGTTAGTTATGGGGGTGGCGTCGCGCAGCTAATCTGCCCAACGGTCGCGGAGAGTACCATAACCGTGCGACGCTATGCCCGACAACCCGACAGTGAATAGAATTTTGGCGACTTAGTTGTACTCGGATGGGCGCCATGCGGACTGATTCCATTCCACTCTTTGTGCCGGCACTCCATGCCCAACATCAGCCGCGGCGAGACCTCTCCGATGGCTACCCTGGTGTGGACCATCCGGAGGTGCCGGACCGGGTCGATCGCGTGCTCGAGGGGTTGGCAGCCGCCTGGGATGTCGACGTCCAGACGGTGGCGGATCTGGCGTGGGAGAATGTACGGCGACTGCATGATGCAGACTATATACGTTTCCTGGTGGAGCTGAGTGAACGGTTGCATGAGGGTGAGCAATACATTCCCGCAATCTTCCATTCAGATCTTTCCGTAGCGCCGTTGCGGCTGCGCGGGGGCATGTATTGCAAGGAGACCGGCACTCCGATCAGCGCCGCCACCTTGAGCGCGGCGCTTTGTTCCGCCGCTGCCGCCGAGCGGGCCGCTCAGGCGCTAATCGAGACCGGGCGCGATGCAGTGGCCTTGTGTAGACCCCCTGGTCATCATGCGGGTCGGCGCCGTTACGGAGGCTATTGCCTGTTCAATAACGCCTATGTGGCGGCCGAGATTCTGGCGAGAGTCGGGCGTTGTGCCGTGCTGGACCTGGATTATCACCTGGGGGAGGGCAGCGCGGAGCTCTCCAGTGAACGCACGCCCTATTTTTCGTTGCATGCCGATCCGTGGCGCAACTATCCATACCTGGATGTCGGTATGCTTCCGGGCTCGGCTTTTGCGACGCTCGAGTCCGTGCCCTCGGGCGTGGACGGCTCGGGCTACCTCGAACGACTGCGGCGCTTGCTCGAACCCGTTGAAGCCCTTGATCTCGATTTTCTGGTTCTGTCACTGGGCTTTGATACCGCCGCCACGGATCCCATTCAGGATGACCCGGTGCGACTGCATCCGCAGGACTACTTAGCCATCGGCCAGGCGCTGGCGCGTTTGCGCCCGCGCATAGCAATCGTGCTCGAGGGTGGCTACGATCTGGACGGGCTTAGTGGTTGCGCGCGATATTTCGCCGCAGGGTTTTGCCGCTGAGCCGAGTGCCAGCTTGCACGGAATGGATCACCCAGTCCCGTTCGAAATAGACGACGAACCGCGGATAGACCCAGCGCGTAATGGGCGGCTCGCCGACCGCGGGAAAGATGCGCTCAGGCCTCCCATGGTGCTGCTTCACTTGCTCCATCGTGGTTCCGCGCACCGGGACCACCAGCGGTTCGGCGTTGGGGTGCCCGGCCGTGTTGAGCAATAGGCGCTCGGCGTGGGCGCTGGACTGGCCAAGAATTGCCAGCAACAGCCCCAAGGCAAAAGTGACTCCCTTCATGGACGTGCTCTCCCTGTTTTGTCTCACCTTGGGGCATTGTGTTCATTCGAGATATCGAATCGTTCACATTTTCTATCCGCCGCCGTTCGCATCGATGCTATACACCATTGCCGCTTGCGATATCGCGATCATTTCCTGCTACGCTGTGCCGTCCCGACCGCATTGGCCATGTGAGCGCCTCTAGCCAGAGTGAATCGAACGTGTTCAGACCGCTGCAGCTATATATCGGCCTGCGCTATACCAGGGCAAAGCGGCGCAACCACTTCGTGTCCTTTATTTCCTTGACCTCGATGCTTGGCATCGCCGTTGGCGTGACCGCGCTGATCACGGTATTGTCCGTGATGAACGGCTTCGAGCATGAGCTTCGTGAGCGCATCCTGGGGATGGTTGCGCATGCCACCGTGACTTCCTTCTCTGGACCCATCGAGGATTGGCGTGAGATCGCCCGGGATCTGCGCGCGCAGCCGCATGTGGAGGGCGCCGCGCCGTACGTCGATGGGGAGGTCATGCTGGCCCACGGCTCGGCGGTCACCGGAGCGCTGGTGCGGGGTATCCTGCCGGCTGAAGAGCCCGCGGTATCCGAGGTGCTCGACAAGATCGTGGCGGGCGACGTTTCCGCGCTCAAGCCGGGCGCATTCGGCATCATACTGGGCGGCGGGTTGGCCAGGATGCTCGGTGTGCAGGTGGGCGACAGTGTCACCGTTGTTACGCCCGAGGCGCGAATCTCCGTGGCCGGAATTTTGCCTCGGGTCCGACGCTTCCAAGTCGTCGGCGTTTTCGAGGTGGACATGAGCCAGTACAACCGCTCGCTTGCCTTGATGCATCTTGACGACGCTCGCCTGCTATTTCGCACCGGTAACGGCGTCAGCGGGGTTCGGCTGCGCTTCGACGACGTGCTGGCGGCGCCGCGTTTGGCGCGCGAGGTGACCGCCAGTCTGCCAGGCTTTTACCGAGCGACCGACTGGACCGTATACAACCGCAATTTTTTCCGTGCGGTGAGCATGGAGAAGACCGTTATGTTTGTGATTCTTATGCTCATCGTGGGCGTGGCCGCCTTCAATATTGTCTCTACGCTGGTCATGGTGGTTACCGACAAGCAGGCCGATATCGCCATCCTGCGTACGCTAGGGGCAACTCCGCGCACGATCATGGGTGTGTTCATCGTGCAGGGCGCATTAATCGGGGCGATCGGCACGGCGCTTGGCGTGCTAGGTGGGGTGGGGCTTGCGCTCAATGTGGAGACCATCGTGCCGGCAATCGAACACTTATTCCATGTCCAGTTCCTACCCGCCGACGTGTATTTGATCAGTAACCTGCCTTCGGATCTGCAACCGACCGATGTCATGCATATCACTATTGCATCCTTGATATTGTCATTGCTCGCGACGCTCTATCCGGCTGGGCGTGCGGCGCGTACGGTGCCTGCAGAAGCATTGCGTTATGAGTGAGCATTCGCAGCCTTCCCTTAGCGTACCGACTCTAAGCTGCCGCCAGCTCTCCAAGGTGTTTCGGGAGGGGGCGCTGCACGTCGATGTCCTACGTGGGGTCGACATGAGCGTGCGCCAGGGTGAGCAGATTGCGATCGTCGGCCGCTCCGGCGCCGGTAAGAGCACACTGCTCCACATCCTGGGCGGCTTGGACGAGCCATCCGAGGGGGCTGTGGAAGTCGTGGGAGAACCGATGACCGCGTTGGGCGCGGCCGCGCGCGGGCGGCTGCGCAACCGGGCACTGGGGTTTATCTATCAGTTCCACCATTTGCTGGCGGAATTCACCGCGGTGGAAAACGTGGCCA
>JAKDMK010000567.1 GCA_030452365.1 Nitrococcus sp. | reverse complement strand
CGATGGACACGGCCCGGGCCGTCGAGAGCTCCCAATTGGACGGGAAGCGCGGGGTGTGGATAGGGCGGCTGTCGGTGTGTCCCTCCACCTGCAGCACCCAGTCGATGTCGCTCGGAATCTGCTTGGAGACTTCTTTGAGTACTGAGGCGAGGCGATTGAGCTTGTCCTTGCCTTCCGGACCGATTTGCGCCGAGGCGCTGGCGAAGAAGATCTCGGACTGGAACATGAAGCGGTCGCCGACGATGCGAATTTGCGGCACGTCGCCGAGCACCTGGCGCAGCCGGCCGAAGAACTCCGAGCGGTAGTCCGCCAGCTCCTTGACTTTTTTCGCCAGCGCGACGTTGAGCTGCTCGCCCAGGTGTTGGATCTGCGCCTTCTGCGAGGTCACGGTTTGCTTTGAGAGCTGCAGCGCGTCGGCCACCGCGACGAGCTGCTCGCGTAAGGCCTGGACCTGCTGACTCAACGCGCTGATTTTGGCCTGGGAAGCGGTGCTCAGCTCATGCTGTTGCTCTATCTCCACCTGCAGCGAGGCGGTCTCCTTGAGCTTCAATTCAAGCTGCTGCTCTGAGATGCTGACCCGCTCATTGGCGTGGGCCAAATCGGAGTTAAGGCGGCGGGCTTCGGCCTGAGCGAGCTGCAGATCGTTTTGCAGCTCATCGCGCTGGGCGAGCGTAGCGTTTAGCTGTTGGTAGATGTGCGAGAGCTTCGCCTCGATCTGGGCCTTGTGCTTGCGCTCCAGCGAGAGCGTCTGTGCGAGCTGATCTATCTGCGCGTGCAGCTGGTCCAATGCCAGAGTTTGTCCTGTCAATACCTTGCTCAGGTAAAATTGGCCGACCACGAACAACAGCAGGACGAATATGAACACCAACAGAATCTGCGCCAAGAAATCGACGAAACCCGGCCAGATATTGAGGCTATAGCGGCCACGCCTTTGCGCTTCGAACATATCGGCTCGGGCTATTGGCTCGAGTGGTGACTGTCGGCGCTGAGATGGGCCAAGGTACGCGTCAGCAAGCGCACTTCCTCGCGCAGCTCGTTGGCCATGCGTTCACGATCCACAATAAGCTCCTGGCGCAGCTGCGTGACGCCGTGCGCGATATGGCGCAGGGATTCGTGCGCCTCCTGTGCGTGCTCTGCATTGCCGGAAAGCGCGTCGGCGAGGCGCCCCAATATGCCCTGCAGCTCGGCCTGCATCCGAGTCAAACCAATCAAACCCTTCTGCTCGCTGCGTGCCTGCTCGGCGAGGTTGACGATTTGCTCGGTGAGGTTTACTAGCTTGCGATCGGCGGCCAGGCGATCCTCCTCGCTGCGGGCCATGACCCGTTGCAGCTTGTTTAGGCTGTCCGCGGTCTGCTCCAGCAAGGCATGGATGTAGGCGGGTACCGAGCCTTCACCCTCTCCGGAGAGAGCCCCCGAGGAGAGCCGGGTCTGGCCGGAGAGCCATTCTTCCAGATCATAGTAGAAACGGTTCTGCGCGTGCCCGGCCTGCAAATCGATAAAGCCCAACACCAGCGCTCCCGCCAAGCCGAACAGGGAGGAGCTAAAGGCGGTGCCCATGCCCGAGAGCGGTCGCTGCAGCCCTTGCTTGAGCTCGCTGAAGACCGCCGCGGCGTTGCCCGTTCCTTGTACGTCGAGGCCGCCGATGACACCCGCCACGGCACGGAGGGTCTCGAGTAGGCCCCAGAAAGTCCCGAGCAGTCCCAGAAAAACCAATAGCCCGACGATATAACGCGACAGGTCGCGAGCCTCGTCCAGGCGCGAGCGGATACCATCCAGCAGAGTGCGCAAGGACAATGTCGAGAGGCTAAAGCGATCTCCATAGCGCCCCGTCAGCAGGCGGGCCATGGAGCCCAGCAGCTGGCCGCGCGGCAGCGGTACGTCGCCTTGGGCGCGACGGAAGGCCTCAATCCAGCGCACCGCGGGAGCGAGCACCAACACTTGGCGGTAATTGATGAGACTGCCGATGATGAACACCGCCAGAATGATGCCGGTGAA
>JAKDMK010000566.1 GCA_030452365.1 Nitrococcus sp. | reverse complement strand
GACGAGCGCGGTATCGAGATCATCTTTGCCGTGCCCGGCATCGTCATGGCAACGGTATTCGTCACATTCCCCTTCGTCGCCCGCGAGCTGATCCCGCTGATGCAGGCGCAGGGCAGCGAGGGCGAGCAAGCCGCGATGACCCTGGGTGCCAACGGCTGGCATACCTTCTATCGCGTCACCCTGCCCAACGTGAAGTGGGCGCTGCTCTACGGCGTGATCTTATGCAACGCGCGCGCGATGGGCGAGTTCGGCGCGGTGTCGGTCGTTAGCGGCCACATTCGCGGCGTAACCACCACGGTGCCGCTGCACGTCGAGATTCTCTACAACGAATACAACTTTGTCGCCGCCTTCGCGGTGGCCTCACTGCTGGCCCTGCTGGCTCTGTTGACCTTGGTCCTCAAGTCGCTCGTCGAGTGGCGGAGCCAGGCCGCGCTGCACGATCCGATCAAACCGCTGACCCTCAAGGAGTACCCAACATGAGCATCGAAATCAACCGTATCACGAAGTCCTTCGGTGACTATCGCGCCCTCGACGACGTCAGCTTGGCTGTGCCGGCCGGTCAGCTCGTCGCACTGCTCGGCCCGTCGGGCTCGGGCAAGACGACGCTGCTGCGCATCATTGCCGGATTGGAGCAGGCGGATGCGGGAAGCGGGTCCATCCTGTTTCATGAGCAAGACGTGGCCGGAACTCATGTGCGCCACCGCCGGGTCGGATTCGTCTTCCAGCACTACGCCTTGTTCCGCCATATGTCCGTATTCGAGAACGTCGCGTTCGGCTTGCGGGTGAAACCGCGCGGAGAGCGGCCAGGCAAGCGGGAGATTCGCGCCAAGGTGATCGATCTGCTCCGCCTCGTCCAGCTCGACGGTTTGGCGAGCCGGCACCCGAATCAGCTCTCCGGCGGTCAGCGCCAGCGCGTCGCATTAGCCCGCGCCCTGGCAGTGGAGCCGAAGGTGCTGCTGCTCGACGAGCCGTTCGGCGCCCTCGATGCCAAGGTCCGCCAAGAGCTGCGCTCGTGGCTGCGCCGATTGCACGCGGAGTTACATGTCACCAGCGTGTTTGTCACCCATGACCAGGACGAGGCCCTCGAGGTGGCCGACCAGGTCGTCGTGATGCAGCAAGGCAGGGTCGAGCAGGTAGGCACCCCCGACGAGGTATACCATCATCCACGCAGCGAGTTCGTCATGAATTTTCTCGGCGAGGTCAACTGCTTTCACGGTCGCCTCGAATCCGATGGCCTCAACTTCGCCGATGTCTGGGTCAATCCTCCCGCTTACGTCAACGGCAACAGCGCAGACGCGAGGATTTTCATCCGCCCGCACGAGCTCGACGTTGGCAGAGAGCCGAAAAATGGTCATCCGTCACTTCGCGCTCGCCTGGTGCGAACGCATTCCGCCGGCCCCAGCGTCCGTCTCGAGCTGAAAACGGAGAGCGGCGACAACCTGCATGCCGAGATCAGCCAGGACCGCTTCCGTGAGCTCGCTGTTCGCGGAGGCGATACGTTGCATGTCACACCACGGGATATGCGTGTGTTTTGAGAAAAGCCGGGTGCGCTCTTGAAGAGAGTTTACAAAATAAATGCTAACGACCCAGTACTAGCATGAAAAAACGCCAAATATTCTGACCTGGTAACAACGCGAAACCACAGCAAATATCGCGTGTGGTCGGCGCAGATAGCCGAAGAAACAATCTGTATTTGCAATCCGTTACAGATGGTACATACGCCATCTTAGCAGACCATCAATAACTAACTCGTAGAGCGGGCACTCCGTTTCGCAATCAGGAGGGAAATAGATGTTACCTTTGGATAAGACACTCGCGCAAAGCTTGAGAATTGCGGCGTGCCGCCTACCGCTGTTCTCGGCCCTCGCCCTGTCCGTCGCATCGCCGGCAACGGCCGCAACTTGGGACTTCAAACCCTCGTGGCTCGATTCCGCGATCGGTACGCCGAAATGGCTGACCTTGGAAGGCGATCAGCGCACCCGCTACGAGGCGCTTGGAA
>JAKDMK010000565.1 GCA_030452365.1 Nitrococcus sp. | reverse complement strand
CGATCCGCGCCCTGGCCGTTTTTCAAGCGCATGGCTAACTCTTACGTCAGGGTAGGCTCTTCCGCACCTCAGAAGAAGGGTAACGAGCGTCAGGTTCCCCTATGTTTCCCCAAGAAAGCCGCCTTGTCGCAATCCGCCCCACCTCAGCCTGGTGGGGCGGAAATGACGAAGATCCGTTTGGTAGCCCATCACTACATTCGTGGCATCGCCCCAAGCGCCGAGGCGAAACGAACGCCGCACAATCAATTTAGTCAGGTGGTCACTCAGAGCCACGCAACCGACTCGCTCGCCTACGTGACCCCGGCTCGGCGCCCACCGCTTCGTCGAACAAGTCTGCGACTCTCACGCCGAGCGCCTCAGCCGTCTGCCACAGGCTGATCGCGGTCGGATTGCGCTCTCCGCGCTCAAGCGCACTAATGTAGGCCCTGTCGACACCCATCCGCTCGGCCACCAGCGCTTGCGTCATATCGGCCGCAAGGCGATAGCGTCTGACATTCGCCCCAATGACCCGCCGCACATCCATGCAGCATAACGAGCAAAATTGTGCTCGTTAGCGCGACGCATTATAATGCTCGTTATCCTCAGTGAGGCTGTCATGGGCATTCACGTAACAGCTGACGTTTCGAAAATCCGTCTACACATAAGCGGTGAGCAAACCTATTGGACGGCACCGGCAACTATCGAGTTTTCCAAACCATTTAGTATTGATGCCGAGTGGTTCCCGCTCATGAGTGCACCTTTGCTGCAGTCGGTGCGTCTTTACCGACGCTCGGCCGAGCCAATTGAGAAGCTGTTGGAAGATCCATGGGTTGCCCGCTACATGAGCGTCGCGCGAGCGAAGGGTTACGACAACGGCAAGCGGGCCGACTTGGTTTGCGTTAGGGGAGTTGAGGCCTCCGATGACAGGGAGGGTGTGTTAGAGGTATCAGTGATACTCTCCCCCGAGATATTCGATGTCGTCAACGTTCACCTTGAACGCATGCAGGGTAGGTCGGCTGTTCTGCGCTTCTCATGCATCTATATGGGATTGCGTAGCAAACGGTACGATGAGGATGTATTCCCAACACCATCAGAGTTCTTAGCCGGACACCCCTATCTCATACGTAGCAATCTCGAATTTGAACTTGAGGCGCAGGCATTTGTCTCGTCATGAAGAGAGGCAAATTGCTCCTGCGGCGGGTACATGGAACCAGAATGGAACCAGAGACTTCAACCGCAGCATTTCCGACGCTGTCCGGAAAACAAAAAAGGACCCGAAGGTCCTTTGTCATCAAGGCCTTAGCGGCCTCGGTATTTGGAGCGGGCGATGGGATTCGAACCCACGACCCTAACCTTGGCAAGGTTATGCTCTACCCCTGAGCTACACCCGCGCTCCATGCCGCGGGCCTTGTGGGCGCCGTGACGCGGGCCTATATGCCCAATCGAAAGCCCGATTGCAACCCATATTTTGGCGCCACGCGCGTTCGTTCCAACCCGAGATGCAAGTGGCGTGTCATGGGCGGCAAGACGGGCTATAAGGTGCCCGGATGACTTTGACTTAAGCCGCAAAGGCCATAGCGATGACGATTACACTCAATGGCGCCCCGCAGGCCCCTGCAGCCGCGCCGCAAGGACTTATCAAGGATTCTACCGACCAGGCGTTCAAGGCCGATGTGATCGATGCCTCGGCGGAGGCGCCGGTGCTGGTCGATTTCTGGGCGCCCTGGTGCGGTCCGTGCCGGCAATTGACGCCGGCGCTGGAGAAGGTGGTCAATGAAAAGGCCGGCAAGATAAGGCTGGTCAAGGTCAATATCGACGAGAACCCGCAGATCGCCGGGCAGCTGGGCGTCCAGTCGATCCCGGCGGTGTTCGCCTTCGCCGGCGGGCGGCCGGTCGACGGGTTCATGGGGGCGCTGCCCGAAAGCGAGGTGCAGCGCTTTGCCGACCGGGTGATCGCGGCGGCGCCCGAGCCGGCGCCGCAGCAGGGCTCGCTCGAAGAGCAGATCACCAATGCGGTGACTGC
>JAKDMK010000564.1 GCA_030452365.1 Nitrococcus sp. | reverse complement strand
AACCGGATTCCATGCCGCGCTGGTGAGAAAGTCCAGACCGTGTCCGAACAGCATCTCGCGTCCGCCCCACATGGTGGCCAGGGCAGCGCCGAGCAATGCAGCCAGCACCAACAGCGCACAGCCCAACACCAGCCGGCGGAACCAGCGGTCATGGCGCGCATCGCGGCGGTGGCGCTGCTCTGCGCTGGCGGCTATGTGATCAAGCGGGATGGACATGATTCGTTACGGGTAACAGGACGGGCGGGATCTTGCCTTTTGCTCGTCATCCCGGAATCGCGAAGCGATATCCGGGATCCAGTGACTTTCCGGGTCGACAGCTTGTGCAAAGATCGCTGGATTCCCGCTTTCGCGGGAATGACGAAAAGGAAGGATAATCAGGGCTTGCTCAATGAAACTGCTTGTCCCAGTACGTCTCGATCTGCTTCACCAGCGAATCCGGAAGTGGCACGTACTCCAGTTTCTCGGCCTGTTTCTGGCCGTGCTCCAGCGCCCACTCGAAGAAATCGAGGGCGGTTTCCGAGCGTTTTGGGTGCCGGGCCTGCTTGTACATGATCACCCAGGTGGCGGCGGTGATCGGCCAGGCCTTGGCGCCCTTCGCGTTGGTCATGATCAGGTTGAAGTCCTCGGCATGAGCCCAGTCCGCAGTGGCGGCCGCAGCCTGGAAACTGCTGCTGCCTGGGGCGACCACGTTGCCGGCCGCGTTTTTCAGCTTGATCCAGGCGATGTGGTTGGTGAGCGCGTAGGCGTATTCGACGTAGCCGAGGGAGCCATCGAGCTGCTTGACGTAGGCAGCCACTCCCTCGTTGCCCTTGCCACCGATGCCCGTGGGCCAGTTGACTGCGGTGCCCTCGCCGACCTTGGTTTTCCACGCCTGACTGACCTTGGACAGATAATTGGTGAAGTTGAAAGTGGTGCCGGAGCCGTCCGAGCGGTGCACCACGATGATGCGGGCATCGGGCAGCTCCATGCCGGGATTCAGGCTGGAGATTGCCGGGTCGTTCCAGTGGGTGATCTCACCCAGGAAAATTTTCGCCAGCGTGGGGCCGTCGAGAACCAGCTCGCCGGGAGCGATGCCCTTGACGTGCAGCACCGGCACGATACCGCCGATGATGATCGGAAACTGGCCCAGGCCGTATTTGTCCAGTACCTTGCTGGACAGGGGCTTGTCCGAGGCGCCGAAATCGACCGTGCCGGCCTTGATTTGGGCAATACCACCGCCCGAGCCGATGGACTGGTAGTTAACGTGGTGGCCCGTCTTTTCAGCATAGGTGGCTGACCATTCGGACATGACCGGATAGACGAAGCTGGAGCCGGCGCCGGTGACGTCGGTGGCTTGCGCGCTGCCGAAGCCGATGGCCAGCGCAGCGGCGAAGCCGAGCAAACAAAGCTTGATGGGGGCATGGACTTTCATGGATGTCTCCTTGAGGTGTCAACGGTTGTTGATGCGCATGTTAGGGGCCGCGTGTTACAGCTTGACGACAGAATTGTTGCAGGTTGATGACCGTTTGGTCAGAAGTCCATCTGCATGAATACGCCGATTTCCTGATAGGTACCGCTGTTGACGCCACCGATCAGGCCGTTGGCGGTGTCGAAAAATCCATGGGCAACCCTGGAATACTTGTAAACGAGGGCGAACTTGACCTCCGAGCTGGCATTGAACTGAACGCCGAGGTTGTAATAGGTATTTACAAGGTCGGAAGCGCAAGCCGGCGTGGTGTCATGGCACGGTCTGACGTGGTCGTAGCGTGCGAACAACGCGATACGTGGCGTGATGCTGTAGGAGCCGAACAAGGAATAACCATCGGCCGAGTTGCCGTAACTGGTGGTTACGTTCATGAAGTTCTCGGCGTAGAAATACTCCAGCCCCAGATTCCAGTCATCGGCGACCCAGGCGATGGCGGCATCGTAGCGCGAGGCAGTGTGGGCGGCCGGTGCCGACTGGCTGTTTTGGCCGAGATGGCCGGTGCGCACGCCGAGCCCGAGATGCAGCCCCGCGACCGGCTGG
>JAKDMK010000563.1 GCA_030452365.1 Nitrococcus sp. | reverse complement strand
CGGGCAAGCCATCCTCGCGAAGCTCCCCGCCCACGAGCACATCGAGCGGGTGGAGATCGCCGGGCCCGGGTTCATCAACTTCTTTCTCAGCCCGGCGGCTGCGTTTGCGGTCGTCCGCAATATCAATGAGGCGGGCGCGCGTTATGGGCTCGGCCGGGTCGGGGCGGGTCAGCGCATCCTGCTGGAATTCGTCTCGGCCAATCCCACCGGCCCCCTGCATGTCGGCCATGGCCGGGGTGCCGCCTTCGGCGCGGCGCTCGCGAATCTGCTCACCAGCGCCGGTTTCAGGGTTCAGTGCGAATACTACGTCAATGATGCCGGCCGTCAGATGGATATCCTCGCCGTCAGCGTCCTGCTGCGCTACCTCGAGATTCTGGGGGAAGCCATAGGCTTCCCTGACAATGGCTATCGCGGAGATTATATCCGCGAGATTGCCCGTGATCTGCAGACCCGCTTCGGTGAGCGCTTCCGACTCGCAGCGGAGGAATTCATGAGTGCGTTGCCGCCGGATGCAAACCAGGGCGGCGATCGCGAGGCGCACGTGGATGCCCTGATCCGGCGCGCGAAGACCCTGCTGGGTGAGCCCGCATACCTAGAAATTCAGCAAACTGGTCTACAGGCCATTCTCACCGACATTCGCGCGGATCTGACTGAGTTCGGCGTAAGCTACGATGAATGGTTTTCCGAGCGAGCGCTGCTGACCAATGGCGCGGTCGAGCGCGCCATCGATCGCCTACAGGCACAGGGGCATCTCTATACCCGTGACGGGGCACTGTGGTTCCGCTCCAGCGCCTTCGGCGATGAGAAGGATCGGGTGGTGCGCCGCTCCGATGGCGAGATTACCTACTTCGCATCGGACATCGCCTACCACATGGACAAGCTGGAGCGCGGCTTCGACGGCGCCATCAACGTTTGGGGCGCCGATCATCACGGCTACGTGGCGCGCATAAAGGCGGCGCTTAGCGCGCTCGGCTATGATCCGGAGCGGCTGGAGATCAGGCTAGTGCAGTTCGCGAATCTATTCCGCGGCGCCGAGCGATTGTCGATGTCCACGCGCTCCGGCGAGTTCGTCACTCTACGCGCACTGCGCGAGGAGGTAGGCAATGATGCGGCGCGTTTCTTCTATGTCATGCGCCGACCCGAGCAACACCTCGATTTCGACCTGGAGCTGGCGAAGTCCGAGTCGGCGGACAATCCGGTCTACTACATCCAATATGCGCACGCGCGCATCTGCAGTGTGATGAGCCAACTCGAGGGGCGCGGCTTGAGCCATGACCCCGCCTTGGGTTTTGAGGCTATAGAACACCTCACGCAGGCGCACGAACAGCGACTACTGGCAGAGCTCGGTCGTTACCCAGAGCTGCTAGAGACCGCCGCTTTGGCGCACGAGCCACATCAGCTCGGGCATTACCTAAGGGAGCTGGCAAACGCCTTTCACACTTACTACAACGCGCACCCGTTCATAGTGGATAGCGCGCAGTTGCGCAACGCCAGGCTAAATCTGATACTCGCCACACGGCAGGTTCTACGCAACGGTCTTACGATACTCGGCGTGTCCGCGCCAAAGAGCATGTAACGATGGTCCGACAACCTAGGCAGCGTCTGCGCCAGGCGAGTCGCCACTCAGGCTACGGGCAGCCCCTGCTGCCTGGCTGGGTTTGGGGGCTTGCGGGGCTCAGCGTGGGTTTGTTGGTCGCCCTGGGGGTCTACCTGCGGTATCCCCCACCAAACAACATCGCGGCCGTTTCGAGCCTGTTCTGGTCACATGAGGGCAGTGCGGGCGGCGCCATCGGAGAGGCGACTGACAATACGCTCGGCGCGAATGATAAGTCGAGTCTGCCCCAGTTCGAGTTCTACAAGCTGCTTCCCAATCAAGAGGTGGGAGTGCTCACGCCGGAGCCGACTATTAAGCCGCGTCCGGCTACGCCGAGCTGGGCCGACGCGCAGCACCCGCGGCCACGAATCGTAGAGGCGACGCCACGGGAGACAGAGCAGGCGAGAGCAGAT
>JAKDMK010000022.1 GCA_030452365.1 Nitrococcus sp. | reverse complement strand
GAGTATCGACGCAACGGTGCAGACGCCAAGTGGTACCTTGTCTCTATTACCGGCCTGAATAGCTCGCAGGGCGGGGCCGTAATCTCGCACCTCAACATCACGCAACGCAAGCAGGCCGAAGAGCGTCTACTCCTGGCCGCTGTATTCGAAAACACCAACGAGGCAATCTTCATACTCGACACGCGGCTGCGGATGGTGGCCGTCAATAAGGCATTCACTGCAATCACGGGCTATCGCGCTGAAGAATTAGTCGGGAGGCGGCCTAATCGGTTCCACCCCTATCGACTCGATACCGACATCTATGGGCACCTGCGCAGCGCGGTTCGCCGCGCCGGCCAATGGCAAGGTGAGACAACAAGCCGGCGCAAGAACGGTAACGCCTACCCAGTTTGGGTCAGCTTGAATACAGTTCGCGATCAGCAAGGCAAGATTTCCCACTTCGTCATCGTGTTTTCGGACATCACCCTGCGCAAGGAGACCGAACAGCACCTTCACGAGCTCGCCCATCGCGATGCGCTGACGAAACTGCCAAATCGGGCCGTTTTGCGGGAACACCTCAAGCACGCATTGGCTCAGGCGCACCGTTACGGCTGGCACGTGGCCGTCATGTTTCTTGACCTTGACCGCTTCAAGCTCATCAACGATACGCTCGGCCATGAGGCCGGCGACCGGCTGCTCGTAGAGGTTGCACACCGGCTAAATCATTGCGTGCGCGATGGCGACACCGTTGCCCGCCTAGGCGGTGACGAGTTCACAGTGGTGATCGAGAATACGGCTCATTCCAGAAATGTCACGCAGATCGCAAAAAAGATCATGCGGATGCTTGCTCGGCCCGTGACCATAGACGGTAACGAGATCCACACTAGCGCGAGCATCGGCATCGCCGTCTATCCGCAAGATGGCGAAAACGAATCCGTTCTCCTCAAGAACGCGGATGCGGCAATGTACCGTGCCAAAGAACAGGGCCGCGACCGCTACCACTTTTATACGCCCGAGATGAATGCGCTTGCGCTCGATCGCATGTGGCTGGAGAGCAATCTACGCGGATCAGTTCAACGCCAAGAGCTGCAAGTGCACTACCAGCCCATCGTCAATTGCAGTACAGGTGAAATCAACAAATTCGAGGCTTTGGCTCGCTGGCGGCACCCGCAGCGGGGCTGGATCCCCGCAAGCGAGTTCATCCCCGTTGCCGAGGATATCGGTTATATCGTGCCACTCAGCGAGTGGGTATTGCAGCAAACGTGCCGCCATATGCGTGCGTGCATGAAGCACGGGTTACCGACGCTTACCGGCGCGGTCAACATCTCGGCGCGGCAGTTTCACCGCAATGGCATAATGCCGGCGCTGGATCGCTTTTGCCGCCGGGCGCGACTGGCATCTGGCCGCATTGAGATTGAGCTTACCGAGACCAGCCTGATGCAGGAGTCCAAGAGCGCTAGCGCCATCTTGCAACGCCTACACGAGCAGGGCATTAGGATAGCCTTGGATGATTTCGGCACTGGCTACTCCTCCTTACGCTTTCTCAAAGAATTCCCGATCGACGTGGTAAAGATCGATCATTCCTTTATTGCCGATATCACTACGGATCCGTATGACGCCGCCATCGTCCACGCAATCATCGCCATGGCGCACGGCCTGAAGCTCGAGGTGGTAGCGGAAGGTGTCGAGACGCCAGAGCAAGCGGCGCTACTCAAGCGCTGGGGTTGTGATGCGGCCCAGGGTTACTTTTTCAGTCCACCGCTGCCGCCGGAAGACTTCATCGAGTTCTTGCACCAACAGGTCTCTTAGCGATCAAAATATTGCCAGCTGGAGCCGGCCACGGCTTGGCACGGTCGATGGTCGCTGGGCGGCGGCCTACGGGGCCGCATGGCCGTATTCACGGCATGTCTTGCCAAGTCGTGCCGAACTCGCTGCACGCACGGACAGCGACTGAATATTGCGGCCGGCTGGATTTTTCTTGATCATGGCCGTCTGTTTGCACATAGGCGCCGCACCGGCGACCTGCATAATGCGGCGGCTTCGCGCGCGCGACCTCGCTCGAACCATACCGGCCATTGTCCAGGTCTAAAGAGGAAGGCGGCCAGAACAAAACCGCTCCGTTCGGCCGGCTAATGCCGGGCACGACCATCCCTGGCAAGGCGCGCGGATCGTTACGGGAGTCACGCGACGAGCCCCCAAGCACGGCGCAGCCTGCCATCTCAGTCACACTGCAGGAGAGCAACCCATGTCCCAGAAAACCGTCACGATCACCGATAACGCTACGGGCAAAAGCATGGACTTTCCGGTGCGCGAGGCAACGCATGGACCTGATGTAATCGATATCAAAGACCTCTATCGGGAAATGGGCTATTTCACCTACGATCCCGGATTCACGTCTACGGCCAGTTGCCGTAGCGACATCACCTTCATCGGCGGCGATCAGGGCGAGCTATGGTATCGAGGTTATCCGATCGATCAGTTGGCCGAGCAGAGCTCTTTTCTCGAGGTGACTTATCTGCTGCTCCATGGCGAGCTGCCGACTAAACGCGATCTGGATGCTTTCAATCGCTCGATAACCCATCACACGATGGTCAACGAGAGCCTGAAGAACTTTTTCAATGGCTTCCACTACAACGCCCATCCGATGGCGATGCTAACAGGGGTTGTGGGCTCCCTATCGGCTTTCTACCACGATACCGTCGACGTGAGCGATCCAGATAATCGGCTGCTTTGCGCCTACCGAATCTTCGCCAAGATGCCGACCATCTCCGCCGCGGCCTTAAAGCACATGCTGGGTGAACCATTCGTTTATCCGCAGAATCGCTTGAGCTACTGCGGCAATCTCCTGAACATGCTCTTTTCCCGACCATCCGAGGAGTTCGAAATCAATCCGGTGGCAGAGCGCGCCCTGGACCAGTTGCTGATCCTGCACGCCGAACACGAACAAAACGCCAGCGCATCCACCGTCCGCCTCACTGGCAGCACCGGCACGAACCCATTTGCGGCCGTCGCGGCTGGCTGCGCGGCCCTATGGGGCCCGGCGCACGGTGGCGCCAATGAGGCCGTCCTGAACATGCTCCAACAGATCGGCGATGTGAAGCAGGTGCCGCACTACATCGATAAGGCCAAGGACAAGGATGATCCATTTCGGCTCATGGGCTTTGGACATCGCGTCTACAAGCACTATGACCCACGTGCCAGCATCATCCGCAAGACCTGCCACGAGGTGCTGGACGAGCTCGGCGTCTACAATGACCCACAGCTCGATCTGGCAATGAGACTCGAGGAGATCGCACTGGCGGATGATTACTTTGTCGAGCGAAAGCTTTACCCCAACGTCGACTTTTACTCGGGCATCATCTATCGGGCGTTGGGCATCCCTACCGAGTTCTTCACGGTGATGTTCGCAATCGGTCGCACGCCGGGGTGGCTGGCACAGTGGATAGAGCTGGTTACCGACCCTGAGCAACGCATCGGTCGCCCGCGCCAACTCTATACCGGACCGGGCAAGCGCAACTATGTGCCGTTGCATCGCCGGGCCGGCTGAGCGTGCGGACTGCTCACCCATCTCGCCCCTGGCGGCGCCACACGGTCCACCCGATCATAACTATAGTCATTTGATCGAGGCATGCGATTGCGCCTCGCGCCGAATAGAGACCTTGGCTCAACACCTCTCTTGCAATAGCCTGCGTACGGCGGAGCGATTTGCACGACGCATGGGTTGCCCGTCGGTGCGGCTACGCGGAGATTGCCGCAACCCCAGGCGATCGAACACGGTGAGATCGACTCGCGTGTTATCTGCTACGAAACGACAGACTGGCACAAACACATAATCATCCGACCCGCTGAAGCGAAGGCGGCGCCAATCCTCCTCGAAAGGAATATGGTGCTCCATAAGGAACAGGGCGATCTCCTCAGGCGTATCGGCAAAGACATGGAGGTTGATATCCGAGTGAGCGTCAGCCGTACCTTCCAGCACAGAACCGACTAGACGGGGGCGAAAACGCCCGAAAAACTCCATGGCCTCGAGTGCAATCTCCCGTAGGCGGTGCAAGTGCCGTGCCTGGCTCGCGCCGCCGAAAAGCCGTTGGTAGTCGCTCAAAGCCGCCAGGATTTCGCGGTTCTGCGGGAGATTGCGGGTATCCTGTGCACCCAGTCGATCCGCCGCCTTGCGCTTGGCGAGATGGAAATCTCGGATTCCCTCTTCCGCCATGAGTCGAGCAGCTACCTGTATCAACCGCTCGCGCATGCGGCTGTCGCGCGCGTTGCCGCGGCGTGGCATGACTCAGACCTCGTTGATCAAAATAGCCATTGGACCGGCGGCGCTGGTATTCCCTCAGCCGTACGGCTGGCTGCTTGGGATTCGGCCACCGGAACGTTGTCGGGCCGGAAAGTCTCAAACATGGCATAAGGATTATCCGGGCTCGTCACCAGCCCCGTTCGCGAATCAATGCGCACCGTTACCAGGCCAGGGGGCCGCAGTAGCGGCTGCTCTGGAATACCCTCCAGAACACCGCCCATGTATGCCGTCCACATGGGAAGCGCCGCCTTGGCACCGGTCTCAAAACGCCCAAGTGGGTGCGGACGATCGAAACCGACCCATGCCGTGGTTACCAAATTCGGGCTGAATCCGGAGAACCAGGCATCCCGCTGATCGTTGGTCGTCCCCGTCTTGCCGGCCAGGTCGGAGCGACCCAACGCCAAAGCCCTACGGCCCGTTCCCCGACGAATCACGTCCTGCATCATCGTCGTCAACAGATAAGCGTTGGCAGCCGGTATCACCCTTGGCGCCGGGTGCCATTGCACAGCGCCACCCGCACCGGCGCCCACGATCGGCAGCGTCATTTGCGCTGGCGCATTCGCGGGCGCTGGGCTGCTTTGCTGCCCAATACAATCCGCACAGGCCACGGCCGGATCCGCCGCAAAGAGGGTATGCCCGTCTCTATCGACGATCCGTTGAATGAAATAAGGCTGGATCCCGAAGCCACCGTTGGCGAACACGGCATAGCCGCTCGCCATATCCAACAACGTCACGTTGGCGGTACCGAGCGCCAGCGACAGACTGTGCGGCAGCTCATGCGGCGCGAAGCCGAAGCGTTGCAGGTACTCGATAGTTGGCGTAATACCAATCCGCTGCAGGACCCGGATCGAGACTAAATTGCGTGAATGCACAAGGCCCTCGCGCAAGCGAGTCGGACCGAAGAAGTGACCGCTATAGTTTTCCGGCCGCCATGCGCCATCCAGCGTATTGTCCTCGAATACCACCGGTGCATCATTGATCAATGTTGCCGGCGTGAGGCCGCTGTACAAAGCCGCCGAGTAGATGAAGGGCTTAAAGCTGGAACCCGGCTGGCGCTGCGCCTGGACCGCGCGGTTGAACTTGCTCAACTCGAAATCGTAGCCTCCTACCAACGCGACAATGCGCCCATCGGAGGGCGCGATGGACACCAACGCTCCCTGCACCTCGGGCACTTCAGCCAGTCTTGGACCGGCCTCAGTCATCCGAACGCGAATGACATCACCCCGCTCGAGCACTGGCGCAACCACCGCCGGTCGCGTAGCTTGCTCATCGCCCCGGTCGTCGGGCTCGGGGGCTGCCCAGCGGATCCCGCTCCAGGGCAGCCGCCATGGCGCGGCTCGGTCTTCGCTAACGAGCTCGGCTCCGCTCTCATCAACCGCAAGCACCAACGCGTTGTGGAGATCAGCCACCTGCGCATAGCCCCCAAGAATCGCCCGCCATTGGGGCGGAACTCGGCCCTTGCCGAGCGCGACATGCTCCAACGGCCCCCGGTAGCCATGGCGCTCGTCGTACTGGTAAAGCGCCACACGCAGTGCGCGCACCGCGACCGGCTGGTGCTTGCTCTGCAACGTGGTATACACGCGGTAGCCCTTGGTGTAGGTCGCCTCCTCCCCATAGCGCTGCGCCATGAACGAGCGCACCATCTCCGCCAAATATTGAGCCTCTATCTCATATTCGGCGGCATGCAGCTTTGCCGTGATGGGAGCCGCCATGGCTTGGCGGTAGCGTGCCGCGTCAATGAATCCCATCTCGCGCATGCGATCAAGAACATAACTGCGCCTGACCCGTGCACTATCCGGATCGGTAACAGGATTCAAGGCTGATGGGGCTTTGGGCAGACCAGCGATCATCGCCAACTGCGCCAGGGTCAAGTCCGCCACGGATTTGCCGTAATAAATCTCGGCAGCCGCGCCTATGCCATAGGCGTGGTGGCCGAGGTAGATCTTGTTCACGTAGAGCTCGAAGATCTCCTGTTTGCTGAGCTCACGATCGATTTGCAACGCCAACAGAATCTCTTTGGCTTTACGTAGGAAGGAGCGCTCAGGGGTAAGAAAGAAGTTCCGCGCGACTTGCATGGTGATGGTGCTACCACCCGGGCCTTTTTCGCCAGTGCGAACTAGGTACCAGATCGCCCGCAGAATGCCTTGGTAGTCTACCCCCGGATGCTCAAAAAAGCGCTGATCCTCGGCCGCAACGAAGGCGTTGATCAGCTCTTTGGGTACTTCATCGTAATGCAGCGGGAGGCGTTTTTTCGCGCCATAGGTAGCGATCAACACACCGTCGGTGGTGAAGATACGCAACGGGACCTGGAAGTCCACGTCCTCTAGGGTCTTTACGGACGGCAGACCCGGCGCTAGCACGAGATAGCCGATACCGACCGCGATGCAGCCGATCAGGCTCAGTGAGGACAGGCCAACAGCGAGGTAGGCCAAGATGCGCAGCAGGCGTTTCATCGTAACCGCCGGTAGTTCGACTCCAACGAGCACCAGTGTAATGCCGGCAATATACCACCGATTCCGCGATACACGCGCGATCGGGCGCAAGCGCGCTATGAGCAACAAATAGGCGTGGGATGAAACTCAATACGCAAAAGATCGCCACCTTCTTTCGTAAGCAGGGCTCGCCACTGCTGGGGATCGATGTGAGCTCGACCGCAGTCAAGCTCATCGAGCTGCGCCGCCTGGATGCGCAGCGCATGCGAGTAGAAAGCTATGCGATCGAGCCGCTACCACTAAATGCCGTAGTGGAGAAAAACATCACCAATCTTGAGGCCGTCGTCGCGACGATCCGGGCTGCGGTCAAACGCTCCAAGACTAAGCTCAAGGAAGCCGCGGTTGCCGTTTCGAGCTCCTCGGCGATCAGTAAAACGCTGACCCTGCCCGCGCATCTTAGCGAAGACGACATGGAGGCCCAGGTCAACCTGCAAGCCGGTCAGAACATCCCTTACCCGTTGGAAGAGGTCAATCTCGATTTCCAGGTGATCGGGACATCGACCCACAATGCGGAAGAGGTGGATGTGCTTCTCGTGGCCTCACGTAGTGAAAATGTCGATATCCGGGTCGATGCCCTCGACGCGGCCGGTCTAAAGACCAAGGTCGTCGATGTCGAAAGTTATGCCATGGAAAAGGCGTTCCGATTCATTGCCCCCGATCTATTGGACGGCGAGCACCAGGCTGTAGCGGCGGTGGACGTCGGCGCGACCATGACCACGCTAACCGTGTTCGAGGATGAGCGCATCGTCTATACCCGCGATCAGGTCTTCGGTGGACGTCAGCTCACCGAAGAGATAATGCGCCGCTACGGCATGTCGTATGAGCAAGCCGATTCCGCCAAGCGCCGCGGAGGACTGCCCGACAGCTACGAGGTGGAAATCCTCGAACCGTTTAAGCAGGCTATGGCGCAACAGGTGGCCCGGTCACTGCAGTTCTTCTTCGGCGCGAGCCAACACAACAGCGTGGACCACATCCTGCTCGCCGGCGGTTGCGCCGCCATCGCGGGCGCGGCCGAGCTGATCGAAGAGCACACCGGGGCACACACCATCGTGGCAAATCCGTTTAGCCGCATGACTGTCGCGTCCGGAGTTCACCCGCAGAGCCTGGCCGAAGATGCACCATCATTGATGATCGCTTGCGGTCTGGCACTGAGGAGCTGCGACTGAAATGGCGATACAAATAAATTTGCTGCCCTGGCGCGAAGAGTTGCGCAAGAAGCGCGAGCGTGCCTTCTACGGCATGCTGGCGGCATCTCTGCTGGCTGGTGCCGGCGTTTGGCTCGTTACCCATACCGAGCTCAACGGTCGTATCGACTATCAGCAGAACCGTAACGAATTCCTAACGCAAGAAATTGCCCGCTTGGACGAGAAGATCGTCGAGATCCGCGAGCTCGAGGCGACCAAGACAAAACTGATCGCCCGCATGGGAGTGATCCAGAAGCTCCAGCAGGGACGGCCCCAGATCGTACACCTATTCCATCAATTCGTGGCGACACTGCCCGAAGGGCTGTACCTGACCAGCATCAACCAGCAAGGCAGCCAGATTACCGTCACCGGGGTGGCCGAATCCAATGCCCGGGTCTCTAACTACATGGAGAACTTGGACGGCTCGCAATGGTTGACTGATCCGGACTTGAACGTCATCGAGGTGAGCGATCACAACGGCTTTCGAATCAGCAACTTTACATTAGCCGTGAAGCAAACCAACCCGACGGCGACTAAAAACGCCAAGGAGGGGACTTGATGAACCTTGCCGAGCTGCGTGAGCTCGATCTCCAACAACCGGGACGCTGGCCGCTGCTCGTCAAGGTTGCAGCGATGGTCATCCTGTTTTCCCTGGTGCTCGGCGCCGGCTGGTATTTCGACTGGCAGCATCAGTGGGATCAGCTCGATCAGGCGCGCGCGCGCGAAATCGAGTTGAAAGGACACTTCGAGCAAAAGCAGCGCCTCGCCGCCAACTTGGCTGCCTACCAAAAGCAGCTCAAAAGCATGCAGGCCTCGTTCGGGGCTATGCTGCGGCAATTGCCGAGCCGCGCCGAGGTGGCAAAGCTCCTCGTGGATATTTCCCACACCGGTCTGGCAAGCGGCCTGGAGTTCGAGCTCTTCAAGCCACTCGATTCAATTCGCAAGGAGTTCTACGCCGAGCTCCCGGTGGCGATCGAGGTCCGCGGCACCTACCAGGAATTCGCTAAATTCGTAAGCGATGTCGCGAACTTGCCCCGGATCGTAACCCTGCACAACATCCGCATCCGCCGTGACGGCGCTGCCGACGAGAACCCGAAGTTAAACGCGGATACGCCGCTGCGCATGGCGCTTAGCGCCAAAACCTATTGGTATCTGGAAGGGGGCACGAACTGATGAGCTCACCACCTGGCTGCCGCCATCGGTTTTCCACTCCACTTGCCGTCCTGGTTTTGCTGTCAGCGGCCCTACTGGGAGGTTGCTCCCGGGACATGCATGACCTGCGCAGCTATATCCAAGATGTCAAACAGCGACCGGGCGGGCCGATTGCCGAGATTCCCGAGATGAAGCCGTATGCCACCTTCAGCTACCCGGATCGAGCCGTTCGTGACCCATTTGCACCACTGGCGTTCGGACAATCAAGACAAGCTCTGGACGTTGCGCAGTCAGGCCCACGGCCGGATCCCACCCGACCCAAGGAGGCACTCGAGCAGTATCCACTGGATGCGCTGACATTCGTGGGCACGTTGCGCCGGGAAAAACAAGTCTGGGCGCTCATCCGAGATCCGGACGGAACGATTCATCGTGTCCAGACCGGCAACTACATGGGTCAGCATTACGGGCGCATTGTCACCATTTCACCGAGGTCAGTCGAGCTCACCGAGCTTATCCCCAATCAACGAGGGGGTTGGCTCCAGCACCAAGCGGCTCTGGCGATGAACGACTGACTGTGTGGGAACTTACCCAATGAACAAATTTCAAGGACTCGGGGGCACCATGAGGAATATGTCAAGGGGGGCGCACGCTCGACCTGCCGCCAGGTGGCTGCTGCCCATGCTGTTATTGCTTACCGGCGCCGCACAGGGTGTGCAAGCGGCCGATAACGTGCTGCGCGATCTCGATTACTCGACCTTGCCCGGCAATCAGGTCGAGATTACGCTGACCCTCGACAAACCGGTTGCGCAGCCGCACAGCTTCAAGACCAACGAGCCGGCCCGTATCGCCTTCGATTTCATGGGCACCAGCAGCGCACTCGCGCAGCGCAGCATGGACATCGGCATCGGTGCGGTCAACTCTGTCGGAACCGCCGAAGCCGGCAACCGCACCCGAGTGGTCATCGAGCTCTCGCAGATGGTTCCCTACCAGACTCAGGTCGACGGCAATACGTTTCATGTTCTGCTGCAGCCGCCTGCGGCCATGGTGGCCACGACGCCAGGCGCGGGCCAGTCGCAAGCCGATAGTGCATTGACGGCAAGCGAGAATCAGATCACCAAGATCAATTTCCAGCGCGGCCCCGATGGTACGGGAAAGATTGTGGTCAATCTCTCGAATGCATCGACCATAGTCGATGTGCGCCAAGAAAACGAGAAATTGATTGCTGAATTCCTGCACACGCGGGTACCAGCGCAGCTGCAGCGACGCCTCGATGTCACCGATTTCGCCACCCCCGTGCAAACGGTAGCCACCACTCAGCGCGGCGAGGCGGCGCGAATCATCGTCACGTCCAGTGGAACCTATGACCAGATCGCCTATCAGGCCGACAACATCTTTACGATAGAAATCAAACCCGTCTCCAAGTCGGACAAGGAGCGGCGGCAAAAGCAGGCGTTCAAGTACACCGGCGATCGGTTGTCACTGAACTTCCAGGACATTGCGATTCGCTCGGTACTGCAATTGCTGGCCGACTTCACCGGCATCAATCTGGTGGTCAGCGACAGCGTCGCGGGCAACATCACGCTGCGGCTGCAAAACGTACCCTGGGATCAGGCGCTTGACATCATCCTCAAGGCCAAAGGCCTCGGCAAGCGCCGGATAGGCAACGTCATGTTGGTGGCACCGGCCGAGGAAATCGCCGCGCGCGAGAAGCTGGAGCTGCAAGCCAAGCGCCAGATCCAGCAGCTCGCACCATTGCAATCGGCCTTTATCCAGGTCAGTTATGCAAAGGCACAGGACTTGGCCCAGCTCATCCTGGGTAGCGGCCAAAAGGGCCGTTCACTGCTCTCCGATCGGGGCACCGTCAGCGTCGATCAGCGCACCAATACCCTCATCGTCCAAGATACCGCGGGCAATCTCGATGCCATCCGGCGCCTGGTGAGCACGCTCGACATCCCGGTGCGCCAGGTACTGATCGAATCGCGCATGGTCATCGCCAACGATGACTTCAGTAACGAACTCGGCGTACGCTTCGGTTACAGCCGCAATCAGAGCAACTTCGGTAGCAGCAACCACGGCGAGATCGTCGGCGGCAAGCTGCCTGGAGACGTCAACTATGGCGGGACCACGGCTTTCCCGCCAAATGGCGGCAACGAAGGATTGCTGGTGGATCTACCGACGTCCCCTGCCGCCGGCGCAATCGGGCTCGCGGTCGGCAAGATCGGCAGCTACCTACTCCAACTCGAGCTCTCCGCCATGGAGACCGAGAACCGCGGGGATATCATCTCCAGCCCGCGCGTGATTACCACCAATCAGCAGGAAGCCTACATCAAGCAGGGTGTTCAAATCCCGTTCCAGCAAGCTACCTCCAGCGGCGCAACCAGTGTCCAGTTCAAGGAGGCGGTACTTGGACTCACGGTGACACCGCAGATCACCCCCGATGATCGGGTTCTGCTCGACCTGCAAGTCACCAAGGACAGCCCAGGCCAGATCACAGCCGCTGGGCCTGCCATCAATACTCAGTCCGTGAGCACGCAGGTGCTGGTGAACAATGGCGAGACTGTCGTGCTGGGCGGCGTATACGAGCGAACTAAGAATAAGACGGTAACCCGGGTGCCGTTCTTCGGCGAACTGCCTCTGGTGGGCTGGCTGTTCCGTAATACCGCGCGCGTCGACAACAACAAAGAGCTGCTGATCTTCGTCACGCCTAAGATCCTCAAGCAGAGTGTAGCGTTGACTCAGTAGCCGCGGATCGGCAAGTGCCTACTGCCGTTGCCACCGCGGGCGACGAATGCGGCGGCACACACGCACCCTGTGGGCGCGGCACCAATTCCCCGGGGTATACTGGAGTCGTATTGAAGCGTTGAAGCGGCGGAGGCGAGGGCCTAGATGTCAGCCCAGGAGCGAATCTTTCTGATCGGACCCATGGGTGCCGGCAAGAGCGCCGTGGGCCGACAGTTGGCGCAGCGGCTCGGGCGGCGCTTTTTGGATTCGGACCGAAGCCTGGAAGAGCGTACCGGCGTCGATATCGCACGGATTTTCGACGTCGAGGGCGAGGCCGGCTTTCGCCTCCGCGAGGAGGCCATGCTGCAGGAGCTGACCCAGCACTCTGGCCTTGTCCTTGCCACCGGGGGCGGTGCGGTTATGCGCGAGAGCAATCGCGCCTGCTTGCGCGAGCGCGGCACTGTCGTCTATCTACGTACGACGGTTGACATGCAGCTCGTTCGCACCCGCCATAGCGATCGACCGCTACTGCAGACCAAGGATCCGAGAGCGCGCCTGGAGAAGCTGATGCTCGAGCGCGCACCGCTCTACGAAATGCTCGCCGATATCATCGTGGATACGGATCATGGCACTATTGCATTAATCGTCGACGACATCATTCATCGGCTCGGAGAGCGAGTGAGTGCCTATTAGTCATCCTGGCCACACTGTTCAAGTCGACCTGCAGGAGCGATCCTATCCCATCTACATCGATCACGGCTTGTTGCAGAATGCCGAGCTCTTGCGCCGGCACATACCTGGCACACAGGTGCTCGTGGTCACCAACGAGACCCTCGCTCCGCTCTACCTCGAACGGGCCTGCACAGCCCTTGCCGAATTCGATCTGGACCGGATCATTCTGCCCGATGGTGAGCAGCACAAGACCCTGGAGACGGCCACGCGCGTCTACGACGCCCTGATCGATCGGGGTTTCAACCGCTCTGCCACGCTCGTGGGCCTGGGCGGGGGCGTCGTCGGCGATATAACCGGGTTCGTAGCCGCCACCTATCAGCGCGGCGTGCACTTCATCCAGATCCCGACGACCTTGCTTGCGCTGGTGGACTCCGCCGTGGGCGGCAAAACCGGCGTCAATCATCCGCGCGGCAAGAACATGATAGGCGCATTCCACCAGCCCCGCTGCGTGCTGGCGGACACGGATACCTTGGAGACGCTGCCGGAGCGTGAATTCCGAGCCGGCATCGCCGAGGTCATCAAATATGGGCTGATTCAGGACTATGCCTTTTTCCAGTGGCTGGAGCGCCATCTGGCGCAAGTGCTGGCGCGCGACGCGGCCGCGCTCACGTATATCATCGAGCAATCGTGCCGTAACAAAGCCTACCTGGTAGCGGCCGACGAGCGCGAATCCGGGCAACGGGCTCTGCTCAACCTCGGACACACCTTTGGTCACGCCATCGAGACGGCAACCAGTTATCGCGAGTGGCTGCACGGCGAAGCCGTGGCCGTCGGCATGTGCATGGCCGCCCACTTGTCCACGGCCATGGGCTGGATGACTTCCAAGGCCTACGAGCGCACGCAGTCCCTGATCGAGGCGGCTGGCCTACCTGTTTTAGCCCCACGCCTGGCCCCCGCCGAGCTGCGCCGGATCATGGCCATCGACAAGAAGGCAAGCCGCGGCCGCCTGCGTCTGGTGTTACTCGAAGGCATCGGCAGCGCGCTGGTCACCGAAGAATTCGACGACGCCGCGCTTACGGCTACGCTAGAGCGTTTCACCGCGGCTGCCGACGCGGAATAAAGCCGCGGTTTCTCCTCCTCCCGCACCCGCCGGCGATCGCCTTTGCATCGCCTCACTCGCCAACCCGCCGCGCCACGCTTGGCAACCAACCCATGCCGTGCATCAGCGGCTTTGCCGTTACATTGACCACAAGGCCAGAGAAGCAATCGAATCTGACGCTGCCAATCGCGCTTGATCGAGGCAAAAACAGCCTGATTGGTAGCGGGGCAAAAGCGGTAAGTAATAGTGTTCGTCAGTCAATCAATCAATCAGGGTAAAACTCG
>JAKDMK010000562.1 GCA_030452365.1 Nitrococcus sp. | reverse complement strand
TGCATGATCGTGAGCCGTACGTCGCGCGAGAATGCTCACAGGCAGCAACCATAACGTCGTATCGTTCATGTTTAAGGCCTCGTTCGTCACCAGAGGTGCCGCATGCTAACGGTCAGCATCCTGATCCTGCTTATCCTGATCGTCATGAATGGCGTGTTTGCCATGTCGGAAATGGCGGTCGTATCGTCGCGACGCGCCCGATTGCAGCAACGCGTTGCGGAGGGCGATCGCGCCGCCGCCGCGGCACACGACCTGGTCGATGATCCCGGGCGGTTTCTCTCCACCATCCAGATCGGAATTACGCTGATCGGCGTCGTCACTGGTGCGTTTGGTGGCGCCACCATTGCCGCCGAAGTCGGCGACTGGGTCAACATCAACATGCCGGCGTTCGAGGGCAGCGGCGAAACCGTCGCGCTGGCAATCGTCGTCGCCATCACCACCTATCTGACGCTGATTTTCGGTGAACTGGTGCCTAAGCGCATAGCGCTGAGGAACCCCGAGGTGATGGCGTCGCTGATCGCAAGACCCATGAGCTTGCTGTCGCGAATCGCGGCGCCCGCGGTATGGCTTCTAGACACTTCGACCGAGGGCGTGCTCAAGCTGCTGCGCCTGCAAAAAGGAGGCAAAGAGTCGGTCACCGAGGAGGAAGTGCGCTCCATGATCAGCGAAGGCACGCGGCATGGAGTATTCGATCCGCGCGAGGAGTCGATGATCAAGGGAGTCCTGCGTCTGGACGATCGTTTGGCCCGCTCGGTCATGGTGCCTCGGCAGGACGTCCTCTGGCTGGATATCGACGACGATCTGCAGGCCGTCCGCAGGAAGATCGAGCCCTCCGGATATTCACGTTTCTTGGTGTGTCGCGGTGAAATCGACGAGTTCCTCGGCATAGTCAGCGCCCGCGATATCCTGGATTCGCTCTTGCATGAGGAGCCGTTCGAGCTTGCCAAATTCCTGGCCGAGCCGGTGGTGGTGCCGGAAGGCGTGCCGATACTCAGGTTGCTGGATCAGTTTAAGAGTACGGGCGTGCATCTCGCGGTGATCGTCGACGAATACGGTGGGCTGGAGGGTATCGCCACGATGAAGGGCGTGATGGAGGTCATCGCTGGCGCCCTGCCGGAGCATTGGGAGGGAGCAAGGGGACAGGCAATCCAGCGCGCGGACGGCTCATGGTTGGTGGACGGCATGATGGAGACCGGCGACTTCGAGAGAGTGCTTGGTTTAAACGGCATCCAGCACGACAAGGATTACCACACCGTAGCGGGATTCGTCCTGCATTGCCTCGAGGATTTCCCAGCGGAGGGTGATAGTGCCTATTGGAACGGTATCAGGTTCGAAATCCTCGATATGGATGGCCGTCGTATCGACAAGGTGCTAGTGACCCCGCCGGTGGAACAAGACTCGGAAACCGAAGGCGAAGCGCATTAAAGCCTGTTCGACGAGCGTGGCTACGATCGCCTGCGCGCGGCACGATGCGTTGGTGCGGGTGCACGAATCTGGGAGGCGCGCCGATCAACGCTGATCGGATCGCCAGTTGTGCGGCTCGTACCAGGTTATGTCCTGCGGCGGCAGGGGATTGGCGCCGCGGATGGCATCGGCCAGTTTCTCCGCCATCATAATGATTGGCGCGTTGAGATTGCCGCTGGTGATGCGCGGCATGATTGAGGCATCCACCACGCGCAGGCCCTCCACGGCGCGAACGCGTCCCACACCGTCCACCACGGCCTGCTCGTCGTTGCCCATATGGCAGCTGCAGCAAGGATGGTAGGCGCTCTCGGCCATACTCCGCACCCAGGCATCAATTTCCCGATCGTTTGTCACAGCGGATCCGGGGCTCAGTTCCTTGCCCCGAAATGTAGCCAGTGGTGCCTGCTGCATGATCTCCCGAGTCAACCTCACGGCGTCTCGCATTTCGCGGCGATCGCCCTCGGCGGCCATGTAATTGAACAGGATGCACGGCGCCGCCTTGGGGTCGGCGCTGCGCAGACGGACGCTGCCGCGGCTTCGCGGCCGCATGGGGC
>JAKDMK010000145.1 GCA_030452365.1 Nitrococcus sp. | reverse complement strand
CAATTCTTTCTCCCAGTCGATGCTTGCGTTCCCCGTCACCTTGGCCATCATGAGACTTGGCTTTACTCGTTGATCCTGAGGCGCGAAAGCACGAAGGACAGCGCGTAAGCAAGCTCCAGGAGCGTGCGATAACGCCCGCAAGCACCGTCATGGCCAGCCTCCAGATCGGTCTTCAGTAGGAACAGGCCGCCGGCGGCGCGATCGCGCAGTCGCGCAACCCACTTGGCGGGTTCCCAGTATTGAACGCGGGAATCATTCCAGCCGGCAATGACGAGCATATCCGGATAGCGTTGCGCGCGGATGTTTTCATAAGGCGCATAGCTACGGATGGCGGCGTAGTAACGCCTTTGCGCAGGATCGCCCCATTCATCGTATTCGATCACGGTGAGCGGCAGCGAGGGATCTTCCATCGTGTTCAGAACGTCGACGAAGGGCATCTCGGCCACGGCCGCCCGGAATAGATCCGGGCGGCCGTTGACGGCTGCGCCTACCAACAGGCCGCCGGCGCTTTCACCCAGTACCGCAAGGCGGGCCGCGCGAGTATAGCGTGCGTCGATCAGCGCCTGCGCCCAGGCAATGAAATCGGTGACGCTGTTGGGCTTTTGTAACAATTTGCCGGCGTTCTTCCAATGCTCGCCGAGCTCGCCACCGCCACGGACGTGGGCAATGGCATAGACGAAGCCTCGATCCAGCAAACTGATGCGGTTGCTCGAGAACTCAGGCTCGGTGCAGATGCCGTAACTGCCATAGCCATAGAGGAGGCAAGGCGCGGAGCCGTCGAGCGGCGTGTCACGGTGGCGAACGATCGAGATCGGCACCTGCGCGCCATCGGTTGAGCCGGCCCAAAGACGCTCGCTGCGATACTCTACCGGATCATATCCGGATGGGATCTCGCGTTCTTTGAGCAAGTGTAGCCTGCCGCCTGCCATGTCGTAGTCATAGACCCGGGGCGGCGTAACGAGCGAGCTGTATGCTAAGCGCAGACGATCGGCCTTGAACGTCGGGTTGTCACCGAAGTCCACGGCGTAAAGCGGCTCGTCGAAGGGGACCGCGGTCCAGCGAGACGTTGCCAAGTCACAGACCCAAACCCGACACACCCCGTCCTCCCGGCTCAACAGCGCCAAATGGCGCTCGAATAGCTCGAAGTCCTCGAGCTTGACCCGAGCGCGGTGGGCGACGAGCGTTTGCCAGGACGCCTCGTCGCCGAGACGACTCGCCGGCACCCGCAGCAATTGGAAGTTGATGGCGCGGCGATTGGTCATAACGAAATATTCATTGCCTCGGTGCTCGATGGCGTACTCGATGCCGCGCTCCCGCTGCCGGAAGCAGACCAGTCGCGCATCCGGATCATCGGCATCCAGCAGGTGCACCTCGCTGGTAATATTGCTGGCCAGATTGACAAGCAGATAGCGTTGGTCTTTGGTCTTGCCTACGCTAGCGAAATACGCGGCATCCTCTTCACGCAGCACCTCGATATCCGCGCTCCGCTCCTCACCCAGGCGATGGCGCATGACGCGGTAGGGACGGCGCGCCAGGTCGAGCAGCACATAGATCAGGGTGCGGCTGTCGTTGGCCCAGGCTACGGCACCGGAGGTCTGCGCCGTCACCGCATCGAGTGTCTGCCCGCTATGCAGATCGCGGATGCGCAGCGCATAGCGCTCGCTTCCGTCGAGATCCTCGGAGTATGCGAGGTAGCGATGGTCCGGGCTGACTTGCACGCTTTCGAGCGCGAAATATTCGTGTCCCGCGGCAAGCTGATTGGCATCCAGAATAATCTCCTCCGCTCCCTGCGGCGCAGGCGAACCGCGACGACGACAAAACACCGGGTACTCAGAGCCCGCGCGGGTACGCGTGTAATACCAGTAAGGCTCGATGTACACCGGCACCGACTCATCGTCCTCACGAATCCGGCGCACGAATTCGTTGTAGAGGCGCTCACGAAGTGTGCTGGTATGCGCCATAATGGCGGCCGTGTAACGGTTTTCTGCCTCTAGATGGGCAATAACCCGCGGATCATCGCGGTTGCGCAACCAGGCGAATTCGTCGACCCGAACTTCTCCGTGGGATCTTATGCGGCGCGCTTGCTTTGGCGCCTTCGGTGGCTCGGCGCTGGTGTCGTTGATGCTCATAGTTTGCCTGCCATAGCTCGCCAGGGCGTACTGCCCCGGGCCTGGGTACGCCATGCCGACAATAGCAGTACAAGGATTAGTAAGCTCATCGCTGTCGCGCTTCATGCGGCCTGCCCGCACCTCGTAAACGCGAAGAGCAAGGGTTTTCTCCAATAAGCGGCACTGTGCACGCTGTTCAGGCATCGAATCTGGTAGCTTTGAGCGCAGCAAGCGTGCATCACGGCTCGGCCGTAGCTACTGAGGGGATGGAGGCCCGAGGTCAGTCGATGAACAGGGAACGTCGTAACTACCAAAGACGCGCCGTATTCTGGGATGCGACTATCTCCGGCGGCGGAGTCACTTCGCGGCCGGTCACCATTCGCGATTTCTGCGTCGGCGGCCTGTTTCTGGCCTGGCAAGGTAATACGCTCGGTGGCGAACGACCTTCCGCTCGCGCGCGCACAGGTCAATGCGCAACTGTGCGCTTTGCAAATCCGCTAGACGGGCTGGAACGGGAACTGACGGGACGGATTGTACGCGAAAGCCCGGCAGGACTCGGGTTTGCCTTCAGCAGACCGCATCCGGATCTAGTCACGCTCTTTGATGCCATTGCCTCTGATCAGTCGCAGGCGGCGGAGCAGCGCAGCCCGGGTAAGCGCGCGGTGAGTCGGCTCGCGAGCGAGGCCCTGCAGCTTTGCCGGGAGCAGGCCGAGGCCTTCTTCGGCGAATCCATCCCGGAGTTCATCACCTACGCCGTTGATCGTCTCTTCGATCGGGCCAGCAATGCCGGCAGCAACGACGAGCAGCACGCCTACTACAGCGGCTTTCGTTATCTGCGTGATGCCCGAGCCAACTTGGCACGGCAGTTCACCGATGAGCTGATTCGGCGTCTGAACGATCTAACCGATAAAATACCCGCGCAGGTATCCATGCCGATACCCGAAGCAGTCGGCGAGCTCGCCCTGGTGGACGAGCGCGAGTTCGAGGACTGGCTCAACCGCTCCGATGCCATCAATCGGGCCGAGTCCCGATTCGCACTACCATTGGAGGCTTTCAATCGGCGCCTGTCCTATATTATTGGCCGCCGTATCGATGAGCGAAGCAGTCCACTGGCGCCCGCCGTCGTCTGCGAAATCCTCCCGGCAGTGTTGGCATTATCCAGGTTCGAGCCGCAGCCTGCGCGGACGGTCCACGCACTATTCGGCCAAATCGTGATGATGCGCCTTGGCAGGCTATACGAGGGGTTGAATACCCAACTGCAAGCGCGCGGCATTCTTCCTGACATCGAGAATGAACGCGCGCAGACTCGGACATCGAACCAACACGAGACGGCTGCGCAAGAAGAGGCTGACCTCGATCCCAACACGCATCCTATTGAAGAGTCTGTACCGAGCAGCGAGGCGACGCTATCGCCGCCCGCGCCGGCCAGCGGAATTGCGCGCCCGCACGGGCATTCGTCTCCTTTATCGCCCGCGGCGTCATCTATTGCCACACCGAGGAGCCCCTCGCGCACGCTGTCGGTTGCCCAGGAGCTTTTGGCGGCGCGTAACCGCCTGTTTCAACGCGGCCCCTCCCGCTTCGCAACGCCCGCGATGCATAGGCCCGCGCCGGGTGTTCCGATGTTTGCCACCGGCGAAGTACTGGAGGCCGTCGATAGCCTGCACGCGACCCTCCAGGAGGCACCGGCGGCCGAAGCGGACGCAAGCCTCATGGAAAAGGTGATGGCGCGACTACGCGCAACGGGCGAGGATGCGGGCGAAAAACAGCTTGCGCCCGAGGCGCACGGCACGGTCGAGTTGCTCGACAACTGGTTCGGGGCGCTGCGCGACGATCGCTTGAACACCCGCTTCCTGCGCGACTGGAGTGGGCGTCTGGCCATCGTCGCGTTGCGCGCTCAGCTCGAGAGCGGCGCCTTCCTGAGTGAGGACCCTCAGCCGATCCACCACTTGCTCAATCAACTGGATCGTTCCGGCGTTGCCCTGGCGGTTCTGCGTGGAACCGAACAGGATCGCCTGCAGCGTAGTCTGGAGCAGCTACTCCAACGCGCAGTGACCGAATCGCGCGAGCAGCCGGAGAGCGTACGCGATATCGCCGATGAGATTGCCGCGCTGATCGAGCGCCCCCTTGCCGCGCGCGCGGTCAATATGCAGAAGGTGCTGCAGCAATGTGAGGGAACACAGAAGCTGGAACGGGCCAAACGCCTGGTTGCTGAGGAAATCGACAAACGCGTCGCGGAGCGGACCGTGCCGAAGTTGTTAGTCGATTTTCTCGAACAGGGTTGGCGTAATCTGCTTGTACTGGTGAATCTGCGCTCCGGAGCCGACAGTGATCCGTGGCGACGCGGGCTTGCCGTGCTGGAGCGGCTACTCACTGGTCTGGGTAGCGCGACGGCCAGGGCGCGGCCCATTACCGAACCGGGCAAGGTGGTTGGTTATATCGAACAACAGCTGAGCGCCTTCGGCCGCTATACCGCTGAAATGCAGCCCATTATAGTGGAGATCCGGGATTATCTGCTTGCCGTTGCTGAACTGGGCCGGGCACCACGGCCACTGGCACTGGTTAAGGCGCAGCGATCGAACGCCGCTGAGATCGCTCGGACTGCCCAAATCAAACCCTACTGGCTGGGCCAGGCAAAGCTGCTCAGCGTCGGCGACTGGGTATTTTTCGCGGGTAAGGACGGCACGCCCGAGCCTTTGCGCCTGCAGTGGATCAGCGAAGACCGATCACGGTTCGTGTTCGTCAACCGCAGCGGAATCAAGGCCAAGGACATTGGCCTGGCAGAGCTGGCGCAACTGCTAGAGGCCACCTCGGCCGGACTCTCCGAGGATATGGATATGCCCTTAACCGAGCGCCAATGGCAGAAGAAAGTTGAGGAACTGCACGACGACTTGGTGCGCTTCGCTACCCATGACCCGCTTACCGACTCGCTCAATCGCAAGGCTTTGCAGAAAGAGCTGGAAAAGTTGCCGAGCGGGCTTGAGGCTCGCAACCAATGGCATGCCTTGCTCTACTTTGCGTTGGACGGCTTCAAGGTGATCAACAGCACCCTAGGGCATGAGGCCGGCGACGAGTTACTGCAGCAGGTCGCTAATCAGCTGCGGGAGATTGTGGCCGAGCGGGGCTGTATCGCGCGCATGGGCGGCGACGAATTCGCGCTATTGATTAAGCGCTGTAGCGCGAGCGAAGCCCAAACGCTGGCGGAGAAGCAACGCCTTGCGCTCCATGAGCGGCGTTTCAGCCGCGGCGGCGAAAGCCTGGCAGTGGCGGCGAGCATCGGCGTTGTGCCTTTCACATTGGAGAGTCGAGATCCAAAAGGATTGCTCAAGGATGCCGATGAGGCCTGTCTTGCCGC
This sequence comes from Nitrococcus sp., assembly GCA_030452365.1. GTDB lineage: Bacteria > Pseudomonadota > Gammaproteobacteria > Nitrococcales > Nitrococcaceae > Nitrococcus. Next base: position 945 of record JAKDMK010000145.1, on the reverse strand, counting down.
CAAACAAGCGGGCGGTAACCAGATACACGTGCTTACCCCGGACGACCGCGAGCTTGAAGAGCTGCGCAGCCGCATGGAACGTGCCGCGCAAATCGACAAAGCACTGGAGACGAATCAGTTGCGGCTGCGTTGCCAGCGCATCCAACCCATAGCCGATGACGCTTCACTGCGTCCGTTCTACGAGGTTCTGGTTTCGATCGTAGGCCCGGCCAATCAGTTCATCCCACCCCAGGAGTTCATCCCGGCGGCAGAGCGCTTCGGCCGGATGACGGCGGTGGATCGCTGGGTCATTCGCGAAGTGCTGGATTGGTGCGCTCATAATAGCGATGCATTGGTCACGCTGGACGGCTTTACCATCAATCTCTGCGGTCCGACCTTGAACGATGACAGCCTCGCCAGCTACCTGCGACAGCAGTTTGATCGTACCGGGGTGTCGGGCGAGCTGCTCTGCTTCGAGGTGACCGAGACCGCGGCCGTGCGCAATCTCTCCCGCGCCGCGGACTTGATCCGGGAAGTCAAGGATCTCGGTTGCCGCTTCGCACTGGATGATTTCGGCACGGGTCTTTCCTCATATGCTTATCTCAAGAACCTACCCGTCGACTACCTCAAAGTGGATGGTCAGTTCGTCCGCGATATCAACCGCGACGAGGCCGACCACGCCATGGTCCGCTCTATTAATGAGCTGGGGCATTTTCTCGGCAAACGCACGATTGCAGAATACGTGGAGAACGACACTATCCTCTATCAGCTCAAGGATATCGGGCTCGATTTCGCCCAAGGATTTGGTATTGGACACCCGATGCTGATCGAAGAACTCGCGCGCCGAATCTAGCCGCGAGCGCCTGTTCACATTCACGGCTGTCGTCTGGTAAAAAGCAACAGGCCCAAATCCGCGCCACCAGCGATTAGGTGCGCGGCGAGATCGAGATCGCTTGGGGTCTTTTA
>JAKDMK010000144.1 GCA_030452365.1 Nitrococcus sp. | reverse complement strand
CTCACCTACAGCTACTGGCTCGCGCAAGGCGCACCGACCGGTATTGAGCTGCCCGGACGCGGCTATCCGGAGCTGCCGGAGCCTGAGCTTCCACCAAGTCGCGAGCGCGGTCAGGCGATATTCCACGACGACTGCGCCTTGTGCCACGGTGCGAACGGCGAGGGTAAGAAAGTCGACGGCGCTTATTGGTTTCCACCGCTATGGGGGCCGGATTCCTACAACTGGGGCGCGGGTATGCACCGCGTCAATACGGCGGCGTCTTTTATCAAGGCCAACATGCCGCTGGGCCTGGGCGGCAAGTTCCTAACCACTCAGCAGGCGTGGGACGTAGCCGCCTACATCGATGCCCAGCCCCGCCCGCAGGATCCACGCTTCGAAGGGAGTCTGGAGCAAACGGATGATCGCTTCCACGATCACATGTGCTTCTACGGTGAGATCGGCGGTGAGTAGTAGTCTCTGTGCTCTCCCTCAACGTCGCGCAGTGTGCCCGCACACCGTTCAACGCCACGCGGTTCGGCGATAAAGCAGTGTGTTCACCACCGAACCCGGCAATGAGGGCCTATAGTCGATTCGATCCATGGCGAATATCGCGTTGGCAATGATCGTACGTCTCAGTTGGCCCGCGAGAGGTTCCTTCAATCCCAGTGTTAGCATTGTAAGTATTTGTATAAATGTGATAAAAACACTAACTTGTCGCGAAACTCCGCGATTGAAGAGGAGGGGTTCTAGGCTCTAACTTGCAATAGGCGTCGACTTTCGTCAGCCTGTTACCTGCTAGTTCAAATCGTGCAGCGGCCGCGCGCTTGTGGCCCGCCGTTGCACCGACAGCTTCCCTGCGCACCCAAGGCCGCAAGGGCAAAACCAGGCCGGCCCTTATGGGCTCACGGCTAATCGCTCGACTGAACGACTGGCTCGAATACGGCGGCAAGTTTCGGATTCGTCGCCCAGGCACGCGAAGACAAAACCGAAGGGGCATTCATGCGTGACTCGATCGCTCGATCGGACTGGGAGGTATGCGCTGCCAAAAGATTCGACATGTTTCCGCTGCTGGTGGTCTTAATTGTTATTGACCGCCAGCCACACCGTGGAGCGCCGATGGTCGTAAACAGGTGGTGGGCGTTCAATCGATGCCTAGGGGAGGATCCGTCAACCAATTACAGACTACAGAGGTGCGTGGATCGAGGAGGCTACGAACCGTTCGCGGCCGAAACTGCGCTGGCGTCAAATTAATCGGAGAATCCTATGGCTGTGCCACAACAAAAGATACAGTGTTTCGGACCGGACCCGGTTGCCTGCCGAGAAACCGATCATTACCGCGAAGAATACATCGAAGCGTTCGTAAATAAATGGGATGCGCTCATCGACTGGAAAAGCCGAGCGCGAAGCGAAGGCGATTTTTTCATCAACGTGCTGCGCGAGCGTGGCGCGCAAAGGGTGCTGGACGTTGCCACTGGCACCGGGTTCCATTCGGTACGCCTCATCGAAGCCGGTTTTGAAGTTGTGAGCTGTGACGGTAGCGCCGAAATGCTCGCCAAGGCCTTTCAGAACGGGCGCATGCACGGTCATATCCTGCGTACAGTGCAGGTCGATTGGCGCTGGCTCAATCGCGACATCCATGGCCATTATGACGCCATCATCTGCCTCGGCAACTCGTTCACGCATCTCTTCTCGGAGAACGATCGTCGTAAAACCCTGGCGGAATTCCACGCCACCCTGAAGCACAACGGGTTTTTGATACTCGATCAGCGCAATTACGACGCCATACTCGATCACGGCTATACGAGCGAGCACACGTACTATTACTGCGGTGATAACATCTCGGTCTACCCCGACCATATCGATGACGGATTGGCGCGGTTCAGGTACGCCTTCCCGGACCGCTCGACGTTTTATCTGAACATGTATCCTCTGCGAAAAAACTACACGCGCCGGCTCATGCGCGAAGTCGGCTTTCAGCACATCGAGACCTTCGGCGACTTCCAAGAAACCTACCGGGAGAACGAGCCCGACTTTTTCGTCCACGTTGCTGAAAAAGCCTATCGGGAGGAGCCCGATCGTGACTAGCAGCTACTCGATCGCCGTCGGGACGGCCCGGGATTATTACAACAGCGATGACGCCGATACCTTCTACTCCACGGTCTGGGGCGGTGAGGATATTCATATCGGCCTTTACGAGACGCCTGACGAATCGATTTTCGATGCGGGCCGGCGGACCGTGGAACGCATGGCCGACAGTGTCCACAATCTCGATGTCGAGACACGGGTGCTGGATATCGGTGCAGGCTATGGTGGCGCGGCCCGCTTGCTCGCAAGCCGCTACGGCTGTCCTGTCGCCGCTCTCAATCTCAGTGAGAAGGAGAACGAACGTAACCGGCAGATGAACCGGCAGCAGGGGCTCGATGATCTGATCGACGTGGTGGACGGCAGCTTCGAAGACCTCCCGTTCAGCGATACGCGCTTTGATTTGGTCTGGTCCCAGGATGCCATTTTACATAGCGGCAATCGACGCAAGGTCTTGGAAGAAGTCGCAAGGGTTTTGGTACCGGGTGGCTGCTTTGTTTTTACTGATCCGATGCAATCCGATGACTGCCCGCCAGGCGTGCTCCAACCCATCCTAGAGCGCATCCACCTCGAGACGCTGGGCTCACCCGATTTCTATCGCCAGACACTAACGGCGCTCGATATGGAAGAGATATCCTTCGATACACGCTCCGAAATGCTCGCAACGCATTATGCTCGCATCTATGATGAGCTTACGGTTCGGGAAGAGGAGATCGCGCAGAAGGTCAGCCGCGACTACATCGAGCGAATGAAGCGAGGTCTACAGCATTGGGTTGATGGCGGCCGCAATGGCTATCTGGTCTGGGGCATCTTTCTCTTCCGTAAGCCAGGAGGCTCGCCTCAGTGGGCCGCCAGCGCTCCATGAGGGCTACCCGCCCGCCGAGAGCGTGTCCCGTTGTTCAGGAAACATGCGAGCTAGGTAGGATCGCGTGGGAGCGGCGCCCTCGCTGCGATTCCCCGTTGAAAAAGAAAGCGCCCGGTACCGTCGGTAGACGGTACCGGGCGCGGCATGCAGCCGCTGATGCGCGGCTTACCAGCGCCGGGCTTGGCGGGGGGCGCCGCCGCCGGGGCGCTCCTTGCGCTCCTGAGCCTCGTTGACGCGCAGATTACGACCACCGAAATCTTTGCCATCCAGTGCCTCGATAGCGGAGGCAGCATCGGTGTCGGACATGGTGACGAAACCGAAACCGCGTGGCCGGCCGGTATCCCGGTCGGTCATCAGGCGGACGGAATCGACGTTACCGTAGGCGGCGAACAGCTCGCGCAGCTCGTCTTCGGAGGCGGTGAAGGGCAAGTTGCCCACATAGATCGACTTCATAGGGATATCATTCACTCAGTTTCAATAGCGGTACCCGGTCATCATGTGATGCCGGTCTGATACGGACGGACTCAAACACCCACCGGCCACCTAAGCGACCGGCACGACATGTATGAGCACTATCCATGGCCGTATCCCGTCGTCTCTCAAGCCCAGCAGGAAGGCGAGGTGTGCGACCTCGGAATCGGCAGGGTTCACAGAAGATGTTCGGACCTCGACCACTGTTAACATTAGCCCAAGCCGCAGGCGAGCGCAATGGCATTTTTAGCCTGGGCCTCGAAATGCGGACAAATGGACAAGAACCGGCCCGATCGGGGGAATGGCGCAGCGGATTACATTCCATCACGGCATAGGATTAAACACGGACAAGCGCCCCTAAACCATTCTAAGCAGCGGTAGCAAAACGCATGGAAATAACGCTCAGCATCATAAAAGCCGACATTGGCGCGATCGGTGGCCATATGGCTCCATCTGCTCAGCTGCTGGCAACGGTGCGCCAGCACATACTGGAGGAGGCTGCGAATATCCTGATCGACAGCTATATCAGCTATACCGGAGATGACATCGCCCTACTGATGACTCATAAGCGAGGAACCGGCGATGAAGCGGTACATCGGCTCGCCTTGGACGCTTTCCTGGCAGGAACCGAGGTGGCGCGGGCACAAGGCCTCTATGGCGCCGGGCAGGATCTTGTGAAAGATGCCTTTTCCGCCAACGTGCGCGGCATGGGTCCGGCGGTGGCGGAAATGGAGTTCGAGGAACGCCCCAACGAGCCATTCCTCTTCTTCGCCGCGGACAAAACCGACCCGGGCGCCTATAACCTGCCGCTCTACCTAGCCTTTGCCGACCCCATGAATACACCGGGTCTGTTCCTCTCACAAAAGCTTGCGCAAGGATTCCGCTTCGTGATTATGGACGTAGGTCATACCGAATGTGACCGCATCATCGAACTCGTGGCCCCCGAGGATCTCTATGACATTGCGGCACTGCTGCGCGACCCGCAGCGTTATGTGGTCGAGTCCGTTTGGTCGCGCGCGAGCTCCGAGCAGGCGGCGGTCGTGTCCACCTCGCGTCTGCGCGACGTAGCGGGCAAGAGCACGGGCAAGGACGATCCCGTGATGGTGCTACGAACGCAGATGCACTTCCCTTCCACTGGCGAGCTGCTAGCCCCTTTTCAGGTCGGCCATTTCGTGGCGGGCGGCGTGAGAGGTTCGCACAACATGCCCCTTATGCCATGCACCCTGAACTCCCCTGTAAGCTACTTCGATGGTCCACCCGTGGTCACCTGCGCCGCATTCGCCTGCCACGAGGGCCGGCTCACCGAGCCCGTCGATGCCTTTGCGCACCCCTTCTGGGACGCGGTGCGTGAACATGTCGCTGCCAAGGCCATGGAGATGCGCCGCCAAGGCTTCTTCGGCAGCGCCATGCTGCCGCTGGCGCAGCTCGAATACACCGGTGTGGCGGAGCGCATCGAGCGTCTGCAGGGGCGATTTCGGGAGCGTGAAGACTAGGAGGACCGGCTAGCATCGGCACGGCGGGCTGCAGCGTGGCCTCATTCATGGGCCTCGCGGCCCGGCGCCGGCATAGATCCCGTTCGCCGGGTTCATTCTGCGCGCGCATGGCGCAGGTTTGTTATGCTGTGGGCATTCGAGTCATTTACCTACGAATTGAGAGGCGAACCGCCATGGCGGCAGATGCAGCGAGCGAATTTCAGATCAATAGCGAGCAGCTTTACCAAGAAGAGGTCTTTACTGACCGCAGGGTGGGCAGCATTCTACGGCTGACACCCGTGCGATCCGACGGCGCGCGCGATACCGGCAGAGCCGTTGTATTTTTGGGACAGACACAGGTGCTGACCCAAGCCGGCGCATTGCCGATCAACTTCGAGATCAATGCCGACTCGCTCGAGCAAGCCGCCGAACAGTTCGACCGCGGCGCCGAGAAGGCCGTCGATGAGACCCTGGAGCAGATTAAACAGCTTCAGCGCGAGGCCGCCTCATCCATTGTCGTGCCGGGTGGTTCACCTGGAGCCGCCAGTCAAGGCGCGCTCGGCGGTGGCATTCTAAGCGGGGGCGGCATCAAGCGCAGATAACGCCAAGCGGCTCATTGAGCCACTGGTATGTAGGCACGCTGTGCCGCAATCATGTTCACTTACTGCAGGATAGTGACCGCCCTGGCTAACACCTCATCCAGAATCGCTTGCGGCAAGGATTCCACTTTCCTGCCATTGCGCGCGCTCAGATCAAGAACGCGGGGTTGATCGCAACGCACGACGCCCCTCGTCTTGGTGCCCGATAGAGCAACCGCGAAACCGATGCGGCGGGCGACGTCGCCGCCGCTCGTGATCGGGAGGATCACTGGCAATTGTGTCGGAATCGTGGTCTGTCCCCAATCAATTGCTCCCTCCACCGCGCCGCCGTTCCGCAATTCGAATTAATGCGGGGTAGAGGCAGGACAGCGGGCGTAAAAAAAATTTACACAGTTCCGAAGTGAATCGCTTTGATGAGGTGCGCGAGCGCGTCGCAACGGCGGCTTCCGACCCAGAGCGAAAGTTCGACCGATCTCAAAATCCGTCGCTATGAGTGCCACTGCAGATCTATAAGCAGCGCTGCCACGTCCGAACCGTGCATCTTGACGGAATACTGTCTGCATCAAAACAGAATGAACCGTCGAATCCAGTCGACGTAGGCCTTGCCAGTCCGGATGCTGCACTGCTCGAACCGGGTGCGATTATGCACTTGATCCAGCAACCGAGGCCGCCCCTCCATGGTGGTTTTCCATTCCCGGATACTGTCCACTGTAATTTCGCGCACGATGGATTTGGTGTAGTCGCTCGATTACAATTAATCCATGGCCTACACGGTGAAACTTCTCGCCGAGTTCTCCGACTGGCTGAAAGGCCTGAAGGACGGGCTGACCAAGCAGCGCCTCAACAAACGGCTGCGCAAGGCCCAGCTTGGCAACTTGGGTGACGTGGAGCCGGTAGGCGAAGGCGTGTTCGAGATGCGCGAACACTTCGGGCCTGGTTGGCGTATGTA
>JAKDMK010000561.1 GCA_030452365.1 Nitrococcus sp. | reverse complement strand
CCCGCCGACGATCTTCCTAGACACCCGCACGCAGCGCGATTACGACAGCGCCGAGGGTGCGGCACACCTCATCGGCAAGGCAGGCCGCCAGACCACGCGGCAGACGATCGCACGCGCGGGCCACCAACCCGGAGAACCCCTGATCTTCGTCTCGCCGGTACCCCTCTATTGCCTGGAACTGCAGGAGCGGCGCCAGAAGTTTCTGAAGGACAAAGTCGGGCCCTATGCGATCGATCTCGAGGGGTGGCATTCGAACCTCCAGGGGCTCGTCGACTGGATGGCGTTTCTCATCGACGAGCTCAGGCTCCCTTGGTGCTTGGTCCTCTCTGGGGACGTGCACTACGGCATGAATCTCAAGGCGACTTTCTCCTGCGGCGAGCAGGCGCTTGTGATCACCCAACTGGTGAGCAGCGCGCATAAACACAGCGGCGGCGTGAGCAGAACCGTGCTCAACCTTTTGGGAAAGATGGTGGGCAAAACGCACGAACGCATCGGCTGGGAGCGGCCGCCTAAGACGGTGCGCGCGAGCGGGATCAAACGCCTGCTCGCGCTTCGACCCGCAACAACCGACGCTTGGGCTGAAGATGCTCCCGTCTTTTTGGCGCCGCGCCGCGCGCAGCAGTTGGGCATCGAGGAGCCGCCCCACTACCGCGAGGAGCGCGAGTACGTGCCGGCCGTGGGGTCTCACACGCTGAACATCGTCGGGAACAACAACACCGGACTGCTGTCAATATCTGGCGACGAGATAACCCATCAGCTCTTGTGCCCCACAGATGGCGAGGTACGCATCTATACCGCCGCGTTTGGGTGCCGGGGTCAAGACTAGTATTGACTAGGTTATCGTTCAGTGACTTGCCGTGGCCATTCCAATATCAATAACCTATCAATACTCGACTTGACCCCTCCGCCTTTAGTGAACAGGCCAACCCCCATTCCGATCTCTGCCCGCACTAGGAACAGCATCCTCTTTGCGATGGTGTTCGCGCTGTTACTGGCCGTTTGGCTCGTGCCGTTCGTGCTGACCGTCATGTTGCTCGGCTTCGCGTTCGCCTTGTTGCTGTCTTTCCCCGTGAGCGGGTTCCGGCATTTTATGTCGCGCAGATTGGCAATGGTGCTCTCTTTGCTGATCTTGCTTGCGATCTGGGTGCTAGCGCTGCTCTTTCTCGTACCGATGATCGTAGATCAGGTCGTCGCGCTCGTCGAAAACCTGCCAGACCTGACCAGAACCTTGAAGGAGAATGTGCTCGCGGCGCTGGAGCCGCTGCAGGAGAGAGGATTGATATCCCACACGCCGCAAGAGATTGCCTCCCGATTCAGTCTATCCGTGACTAGGAGCTTAGACGTGATCGCCCGCAACGCCCTCGGCATCCTGTTTGGGGCCGTTGATTTTGCATTGGCCATATTCGCAGTCGCATTCACCGGAATTTGTCTACTCTCCGGCGTACGCAACATCAGGGCCGCGTACCTCTTGGCGGTGCCGAAAGCCTACAGAGGCGACGCGCGCGACCTTTGGGACGAGCTTGCGCATGCGCTCTCACGCTATGTGGGGGGTTTAGGCTTGATCCTGCTGATTCAAGGCGCTTTGTCGGCCACCGCGCTCTATTTTATCGGTGTGCCTTACTATTTGGCGTTAGGCGCTTGGGTCTCGGTGGTGGCCATCATACCCTACTTTGGGGCGTGGATAGGAGCGATCCCAGCTCTCCTCATCGCATTCACCGTCTCCTGGCCGGCCGTGTTGCTCACGGTGCTCACCTTCGTGGGGATACAGATACTTGAAGGTTACGTGTTGACGCCGAAGATTCAGGGCGAAAGCCTTGACCTGCCGGCTATTGTCGTGTTGCTGGCCATCTTCATCGGCGGCGGGATCGCGGGCCTCTTAGGGGTGATCTTCGCTGTTCCCGTCGCTGCTGTGCTCAAGGTATTCTTCGACTTTTTCCGTGCGCGGCTCACGACCGTGAAATCGCGTCGGGGTCAAATCTAGTATTGATAGGTTATCCTTCAGTAATTGGCCGTGGTCATACCAAT
>JAKDMK010000143.1 GCA_030452365.1 Nitrococcus sp. | reverse complement strand
AGGCGGAGTCGCAGAATCTAGTCGCTGGATCCTGCGACTGCGCTTCGCTGCACGCAGGATGACGAGGGGTGAGTAGTTACCATGAATCGTTGAAAACAGACCCTAATACACGGTCTGGTATACTTTGCTTGGCCGATCATGGGAACGACGCCAGGGTGAGTGAACACCAACCGCGCAGGATTTATGCTGCCCGTTACTGGTCGAGCTGGCTCGGTATGGGTCTGCTGCGCTGTATTGCCCGCCTGCCTTTCCCTTGGGCGCTCGCTTTGGGCGGTCTCGTGGGGCGTCTGTCCTACTATCTCCTACCCTATCGGCGTCGCGTCGTCGAAGCCAATCTCGCTCTATGTCTGCCGGATCTTACTGCGGCCGAACGCAACGCTCTGGTGCGAGAGAACCTGCGCTGTACCGGACGCGGCCTCGTTGAGGTCGGCATCGCCTGGTGGGGCAAAGCCGCTCTTATCCAGCGGCTCGGCCATTTTGAGGGGTTAGAGCATCTCAGGCAGGCGCTGGATGAAGGGCGTGGCGTGATTTTGCTCGGGGCGCATTTCACTCCGCTGGAGCTCACCGGGCGCATCATGCTCAGCCAGATCCCATTCCAGGTAATCTATCGGGAGAATCGCAACCCGGTGATAGAGCGTTTCATGCGTGAGAGCCGCCAGCGTCTATACCAGCAAACTCACCAGCGCCGCGACCTGCGGGCGCTGGTGCGGGCGCTGCGCGAGCGGTGCGTCGTCTGGTATCCACCCGACCAGGATTACGGGCGCTCACACTCAGTCTTCGCACCGTTCTTCGGTATCCCCGCCGCCACCATCACTGTGACCTCGCGGCTCGCCCGGCTCACCGGTGCGACAGTCATTCCGACCTACGGCACCGCCCGCAGATCTGCAACGGGTTACACCATCCGCTTGCATCCACCGCTGCGCAATTTTCCATCAGGAGATGAGGTGCTGGATGCGACCCGGCTCAATGCCGTGCTCGAAGCCGAGGTACGCTGCCACCCGGAGCAGTATTATTGGGTTCATCGGCGTTTCAAAACGCGCCCCGATGGCGCACCAGAACCCTATCCCCCGCGCCGGCGGTGCAAGCGGATGCGGCACGAGCCATGAGAATCCCGGATTTCCGTAGCCTAAAGCTTCTGGTCGCCGGCGATGTTATGCTGGATCGCTATTGGTACGGTGAGACCGGGCGTATTTCGCCCGAGGCACCTGTGCCGGTCGTGGCGATCGGCCGCACCGAGGATCGCGCGGGCGGCGCTGCTAATGTCGCGCTGGCGCTGGCTGCACTAGGCGTTGAGACCACGCTTGTAGCCCCGCTCGGTGCAGATGAAGCCGGCGCGGCGCTGCGGCGGTTGCTCTCCGATGCCGGGGTCAATGCGTGCTGGGTCGAGCAGCCGAGCGGCACCACGATCACCAAGCTGCGAGTCATCAGTCAACACCAGCAGATGCTCCGACTCGACTTTGAGGGCCCTTCGGAAGCGGTTTCGGGAGTGCCGCTGGGGCTCTTCTCGCAGAGCCTTCCACAGGCGGATGCGGTCATACTCTCTGATTACGCCAAAGGGGCCCTTGCCAACATAGAACCACTGATTGCCGCCTGCCGTGCCGCCGGGTCACCCGTGCTGATCGATCCCAAGCGAGTGGATTTCACCGCATACGCGGGTGCCAGCGTGCTCACACCGAATCGGGCGGAGCTCGAGCGCATGGCGGGGCATTGCGGTAGTGAGCTTGAGCTGGTGGAACATGCGCAGGAGCTGCTGTCTCGATTGGATGCCGGCGCGGTGTTAGTCACGCGCGGCGAGGATGGCATGACCTTGATCGAGCGTGATCGCGAAGCAGTCCACATACCCGCGCGGGCGCAAGAGGTGTTCGACGTAACGGGTGCCGGGGATACGGTAATCGCTGTTCTGGCGGCCGCACTGGCGGCGGGAGAGGATCTGCCGCAGGCGGCGGTACTGGCCAATCTGGCTGCCGCTGTGGTGGTGGGTAAGCTCGGCACGGCCACGGTAAGCATTACCGAGCTGCGCGCCGCGGCTAGGCATTGGCTGCCAACCGACAGCCGTCGCGGCGTGGTCAGCGAGGCGGAACTGATCACGTTGGTGCTCGCGGTACGCCAGCGCCAAGAGATTGTGGTGATGACCAACGGCTGTTTCGATATTCTGCATCCAGGGCATATCGCTTATTTGGAGCAAGCCAAGGCTTTGGGTGACCGGCTGATCGTGGCGGTGAACGACGATGACTCGGTGCGGCGTCTCAAAGGCGAAGGCCGGCCCATCAACCCGGTCGCTCAGCGCATGGCGGTCGTGGCCGGGCTGGCCGCCGTGGATTGGGTGGTGGCGTTCAGCGAGGATACCCCGGCGCGCTTGATCGAAGCAATTGATCCGGATGTGCTCGCCAAAGGCGGTGACTATCGACTGCAGGATGTGGCCGGTCACGAGTGGGTGCTCGCGCGCGGCGGGCAAGTACGGCTGCTGCCGATTGAAGGCGGTTATTCGACCACCAGGATTGTGGAGCATATCGATCGTGGCGGCTCACAGCGCTAACCGCCGGAATTGGAGAGAACACTACGATGCCGCCCCACGAAGCACGGGCCAAGCCCACGGTTTCCGTTTTGATGTACCACCAGGTGGGCTATTTCGCCACGCCGCAAAAGCACCGCGCGGGCTATTGCCACGTCCGCCGCTTCCGCGCGCAGATGGGATATCTCAAGTCGTTCGACTACAACGTCATCAGTCTGGAGGAGGCGATAGCGGGGCTGTTTGACGATCGGCCGCTGCCTGCCCGGGCGGTGGTGCTTACATTCGATGACGGCTATGAATGTTTCCACGAGCACGCCTTTCCGATTCTCGCGCAACACGGCTTTAGCGCCACGATTTTCATCGTGACGGGCCTGCTGGGCCGGTGTGCGGAGTGGCTAAGCGATGACCAAGCTAAGGCACCGCTGATGTCGGCGGCGACCATACGGGAGCTGCACCGCGCCGGAATTACCTTCGGCTCGCACAGCAACACCCATCCCCGACTCTCCAGCCTTTCTGAATCCAAGCAACGTGACCAGATCTTCCGCAGCAAGGCCGTGTTGGAGAATCTGCTGGCGGAAGAGGTCCGGCATTTTTGCTATCCCTATGGGGATTACAGTCGGCGCATCAAGGATCTGGTAGAAGAGGCCGGATACACCAGCGCCTTGACTGGCCGGCGCGGTGCGGCGCACAACGCCCCCAACCGCTTCGAGATCCCGCGTAAGGGCATCTCCTTTGGCGATAATCTGCTTGGCTACTTTTGGAAGCTGCATATGAAGCATGTCAGCAAGGATTGTCCCAGCCGGCGATGATGCCATTGCATGGATTCGGTAACTGCCAGTTCGGCGGCGTGCATCCGTCCCATGTGCGACGGCTCGAGGCGTTCGCGGCGCGCCGGCAACTGAACAGTGGTGGTAGCCTCTATACGGCGCTATCGCCGCCTGCGTGCGCGGCAACGGATCGCCCTATAAGCCGTATACTCATTATTCGGCTCTCGGCCATCGGCGATATCGTAATGGCCTCCGGGCTGATTCCCGTCTTGCGGCGCAAGTGGCCCGATGCTCATCTGGGGTGGTTGGCCCAGTCGCCTGGGTCGAGCTTACTGGAGGCGAATCCGCGCTTGGATGAGGTGATTGTGTGGCCCCGGCAGCGTTGGCGGCAACTGCGCGCCGAGCGACACTACGCTGAGCTGTGGCGCTCGATGCGTGATTTCGTCGCGCGGCTGCGCGCGCGGCACTACGATTTGGTACTTGATCTGCAGGGCTTGCTCAAGAGCGCGCTGTGGGCCAGGGTCAGCGGGGCTCCGCAACGCATCGGTCTCGCCGCGCGCGAGGGCAGTCAGCGGCTGATGACCGAAGTGCTGCAGCCGCCGCGCTCCGACCCCCTTATCGGCTCTGAGTACCGTTATCTCGCCGAGTCGCTCGGTCTCGAGGCGAGCCGCTTTGCGATGGATGTGGCATTGACCGCGAGCGATCATCAGGGCGTGCGCCGGGCCTTGGCTGCGCACGCGCTCGTCGGTGATTACGCGGTACTGTGCCCTTTCACCACCCGGGCGCAGAAACACTGGTTCGACGAATCCTGGCGCGTGCTCGCGCGCGAGCTAGGCGGACGTTTCGGTCTCGCCGCGGTGATCCTCGGTGGTTCGCAGGCACGTGCGGGGGGCGAGCGGATCATCGGCGAGGCGGGCGTTCCCATGGTGAATCTCGCCGGCACCCTGAGTTTACGGGAGAGCGCGGCGGCTATTGCGGGGGCGCGGCTCCTGATCGGAGTCGACACCGGGCTGACCCACATCGGTACGGCCGCTGGCATACCTACGGTGGCGCTATTCGGTTCCACCCGGCCTTATGTCGAGACGGACAGCCCACTAACGCGGGTGCTCTACGAGGCGCTCTGGTGCTCGCCCTGCCGGCGCCGGCCGATATGCGGCGGGGCATACAGCTGCATGCGAGTGCATCAGCCCGAGCAAGTGCTCGCCGTGGCGCAATCGCTGCTGGATGCCGTCGGATGAAGCTATTGCATGTCGAGAGCGGCATGCACCTCTATGGCGGCGCGTTGCAGGTGCTTTTTCTGCTACGCGCACTGAAGGGCCTCGCTACGGACCAGGTTCTGGTCTGCCCACGGGATAGCGCTATCCTGGGGTTGGCGCCGGCTTATGTTGACCGGATCCATGCCGTTCCCATGCGCGGTGATGGTGACCTTGTCCTGATCGGCCGCTTGCACCGAATTCTGCGCGCGGAGCAACCTGATCTGGTGCATCTGCACAGCCGCCGGGGCGCCGATGTACTGGGCGGCATCGCGGCCCGGCTCGCCGGCATCCCAGCCATTGTCAGCCGCCGCGTCGACAACCCGGAGCCGCGCTGGCTGGTGGCCGCGAAATATCGGCTCTACGCACATGTGGTAACCATTTCCGCGGCGATCCGGCAGCTGCTGCTGGCCGAAGGGCTGGCGGCGGAGAAAGTGACCTGCGTACCGAGCGCGGTGGATACGGATCGCTACCGTCCCGGCGGCGAACCGGACTGGTTCCGCCGCGAGTTCGGGCTCGCCGGCGACGAGCCTGCGCTGGGCATGATCGCCCAGTTCATCCCGCGCAAGGGCCAATGCAGCCTGGTGGACGCCGCCCCCGCTATCCTGGCACGCCATCCACGCACCCGTTTTCTGCTCTTCGGCCGCGGGCCGGAGCGTGGTCTGCTGGAGGCGCTGGTGGCGGAACGCGGGCTCGCCGAGCGGTTTCTGTTCGCGGGCTTTCGGGACGACCTGCCGCGGGTGCTGCCGAATCTGGACATGGTGGTGCACCCGGCGTGCAGGGAGGGGCTGGGCGTGGCGTTACTACAGGCCGCCGCCTGCGGGGTGCCGACGGTCGCCAGCCGTGTCGGCGGCATTCCCGAGGCGGTACGTGACGGTGAGAGCGGGCTGTTGGTGGAGCCGGGTGACACCCCCGCGCTCGCCGCTGCGGTGAACCGCCTTCTCGCTCACCCGGCGCTCGCCCGGCACTACGGCGCGGCGGGCCGTGTGCTGGTGCAGCGGGCCTTCTCCATCGAGGCCATGATGCGCGGCAACCTGGCTGTCTACCGATCGACACTCGCCGCAACGGCCCGCCACTGAGTACCGGGCGCGGGGCCCAGATGGCCCATGGACTGTTCCAGGAGCGGACGCTGTCGTGCAGCGCTCGCCGTCCCGATTGGCCTTATCAAGTATCTGAGCGATCGTTATCGCCTGCTCGCCGCGCGGTGGTGACTGGCCCTGGTCCGCCGACGTAGCGCGTAGCCGGCGCAAAGCCCGGCGATCAGCAGCCAGCAGAAGCGCCAGTCCGTATTCAGCATGCGGAAGTTGGTTGCCTGGGTTAGCAGGTGGAGCAACAGCAAGGCGACCAGCGTCTGGACCACATGCCGGTTCGCATCCCTCGCCCGCAGAGGGATCCAGAGCAGGCTCAGGCAAAGCAGGCCGAACGTCAGCGTGGCCGGAATTCCCAGCCGAGCCGGCAGGTCGACGGCGGCGCTGTGGAAATCCTCATGCCTGATGAGCTCTGCATTGCCGGAATGCCCGAGCAGGTAGTCAGAGCCACCTGCCCCCCAGCCTAACCACGGTCGCTGGAGAGTTTTGTTCAATCCAAACCGCCACATCTGGGGCCTTGCGCGGATTGACCCGGTCGCTGCTATAGCACCAAATTCTCCTTCCATCAGATGTTCGAGCATCGGGATCTCACGTGAGAGCCGCTTCTCAACGATGGGCCACGCGGCCGCCGTGCCGGCCATGATAAATGCCGCAACCATACTGATCCCCGCCCACGCCCGCCAGGAACGGCACCGCTGGCGCCGCAGATACGAAAATTCCCATAGCAGCAGCAAAACGGCAACGATCGCCAGCGCAAGCCACACCCCCCGCGACCGGCCCACCACCGTCAAGTACCCGCACAGC
>JAKDMK010000560.1 GCA_030452365.1 Nitrococcus sp. | reverse complement strand
TCGGCGGCAAGGATGCCGCCGTCGAGCCTACAGGGAGGTATTCACGGCGTGTTGCAACAGAGCGTACCGCCCCAGGCTCGGCGTAGCACACTGAAAATAGCAATGTAAGATTCGTTAAGTGCGCTCGCGGCGTGCGTATATGGATTGCCGAACGGCTAAGTCGCCACTGGGCATGGGTATCTCGCCATACTCGTATGCATGCACGGTCAGCTCGCCCCGTACCGATTCCAGGAGCTCGCCGGGCTTGAGTAGAAAATCCGGGTTGGTCGGGTGTCCAAAGCGTTCCTGACCGCGGCCGAACGTCGCGTAGAGCAGCACGCCGCCGGCTTCGACCGCGCCGACAATGTTGGCTAGGATAGGCCGCCAGAGATAATTGACGACGACCACTGCGGCGAAGCGCCGGCCATCGAGCGGCCAGGGACCGCGCTCGAGATCGGCTTCAATGGCTTCAAGCTGGAGGTGTTGCTGCGCGAGGCCACTGAGGTCGACATCGAGCGCCGTGACCGGATGGCCGTGATCGAGAAACAACTGGGTATGACGGCCGCGACCACATGCCAGATCAAGCACTCGCCCACCGGGCGGGATCTTTTCGGCGAAGCGCGCGACCCACGGCTCAGGTGCGATCGCTTTGTGCGTTGTAGCATGGTCAGGCGGTTCGTTCACTGGTTTCCCTTACGCTCGATGCCTTCAGTTGGCCCGCCAGCCCGCCGAAACGGCTGGATCGAGATTTCCACTTTACTGCCGCGCACCGGGCTTGTCAGCCCGCGGAAGTCGATTGGCGGCCTTATTGCTAACCCACTAGTTTTATCGCAGAGACAACAATTGGCTTGGCGCTGAACCGCCGCAGCAAACGACGTGTATTCGCATAGGGCACGTGGACAATGAGTCATCGCTCCGATTCTTCCCCCTTGGCCTGCTGCCAAGCGGCTTCGAGAGTCTCGAGATCGGCGCTTACCACATCAATGCCGGCCTCGTGCAGGATTGCTTCCACGCGCCGGAAACGCCGCTCGAACTTGGCGTTGGTCCGCCGAAGAGCCGCCTCGGCATCCACATTCAGGTGACGGGCAAGATTGGCGCAGGTGAAGAGAACATCCCCGAACTCATCTTCGATCCGATCGTGCCCTGCCCCGGCCGTAAGCTCCGCTTCGAGCTCGGCAAGTTCCTCGCGAATCTTTTCGAGAACCGGCTGCGGCGTATCCCAGTCAAATCCGACCCGGGCGGCGCGGCGCTGGAGCTTCACCGCACGCGGCAACGCCGGTAAGGCAAGCGCAACGCCATCGAGCGCACCTGGCGGTGTCATCCCCTCCCCTTCCCTATCTTGCCGCTCCTGAGCCTTTATGGCCTCCCACATCTGGCGCTGCGCCACCGCATCCGGCGTATCGAGCGTGCCGAAGACATGGGGATGGCGGCGCACGATCTTATCCGAGATCGCGGTAATGACGTCACCGAAGTCGAATGCACCGCGCTCTTGTGCCAACTGGGCATAGAAGATCACCTGAAACAGGAGATCGCCGAGCTCATCGCACAGCTCGCCTAGATCGCCGGACTCGATGGTATGCGCAACCTCATAGGCCTCCTCCAGCGTATGCGGGACAACGCTCTTGAAATCCTGATCGAGATCCCATGGGCAGCCTTGTTCAGGATCGCGTAGCCGCGCCATCAAGCTTAGCAGTTGCTGTATATCGGGCATGGCCGGCTCTCAATGAGCGTCGACATGAAAGGCATTCGCGGCGAGGGCGCCGCTCCCACAGCCAAAGGGTACAGTGTCTGATGAGATAGACACCTTTATCCACGGTTTGTCGCCGACTAGCGTCGGGCTGAGGGGCTCGCCATGGAGCCGTGCGGCTCAGCGGCGGCGATACTGGTCCTCGCCGAAGAGCACCCGCTTGGCCTCATCATCAAAGCCCTTCTGCGCGCGCTCGGCAAGCACGGCCAAGCCGCGCACCACCGCCGGGCGATTCGCAATGGTATCGAACCAACGCTTGAGGTTCGAATGCTCAGCTAGGTCCTGTCCCTGTCGCTCGTAAGGCCGA
>JAKDMK010000003.1 GCA_030452365.1 Nitrococcus sp. | reverse complement strand
TCCAGTATTACGATCGCCCGTGCACCCGAGTCCTTAAGCTGGTGGCTCAGCTCGCGCGCCGTATAGAGCGGATTGACGTTGACCACCGCAAGCCCCACCCGCAGCGCGCCGAATAGGGCAACCGGGTACTGCAGGACGTTGGGCAGCATGAGGGCGATGCGATCGCCCTTGCCGAGGCGGGCGTGCTGCTGCAGCCAGGCGCCGAAAGCACGGCTGCGGCTGTCGAGCTCGCGATAGCTCAAAGCCGTGCCCATGTTGCTGAATGCCCGATGATCAGCGTACAGGTGGACGCTGCGATCGAATACGTCATTAAGCGACCCAAACTCATCGAGGTCGATCTTTGCCGGTACCCCTTGCGGATAGTCTTTGAGCCAGATTTTCTCCAACGATCCCCTCCACGCAGGGCGGCTGCGCGTACTGTCGATAGCTAACCTTTAACACCAGTATAAGGAGAGAACAGCTATCGGGATAGCAGCCGGGGTCCTGGTCTAATGGGGCGCGGGCGTAAACGCTTGCCAAATTCGATGCCCTTTGGGGATTATGATCGGTTACAAGCAAGGGAGGATTTTCTGCCCAAACGACGAGCACGCGAGTGGCCCGGCGGATGAGGCGGTGTGATGGGCAATCCGAGCATGCGCGCGATGGTATTCGATGGCTCTGAGCCATTGCTGCACCTTAGGCAAATCCCCCGGCCCAGGCCAGGGCCGGGCCAGGTGCAGCTGCGGGTTAGCGCCTGTGCGGTCTGTCGTACCGATCTGCACGTGATCGATCGGGAATTGCCGGATCCTAAGCTGCCGCTCGTTCCAGGCCATGAGATCGTTGGGGTGGTAGAGCGCCTTGGCGACGGCGTCACGCGCTTTCGCTCGGGAGATCGGATAGGCGTGCCGTGGCTTGGCTGGACTTGTGGTCAGTGCCGTTATTGCCGGCGCGGACAAGAGAATCTCTGCCCGGCGGCGAGGTTCAACGGTTATACGCTTGACGGTGGTTATGCCGAGTACGCGGTTGCCGATGAGCGCTATTGTTTTCCGATCGCTGCCGACTATGGCGATGCGGCGGCTGCCCCGCTGCTGTGCGCCGGCCTGATCGGCTATCGTGCTTATCGTATGGCGGGGCCCGATGTGCAACGATTGGGTCTGTACGGGTTCGGCGCCGCGGCCCATATCCTAACGCAGCTTGCTGTTTATCAAGGGAAAAAAATATTCGCCTTTGCGCGGCCTGGGGATATCGAATCGCAGCAATTTGCCTTGCGGCTCGGGGCTGTTTGGGCCGGAGACTGTGATGCTGCACCGCCACAGCCGTTGGATGCCGCGATCATTTTCGCCCCGGTAGGTGATCTGGTACCGAAGGCGCTCACGCAAATCGCGCCCGGCGGGAGCGTAGTCTGCGCGGGCATCCACATGAGCGATATCCCGTCCTTTCCCTACCGCCTCCTCTGGGAGGAGCGTATTGTGCGCTCGGTGGCCAATCTGACGCGGGAGGACGGCGAGGCCTTTCTGGCGGTAGCTGCGCAGGTGCCGGTATGCACAGAGGTGCAAATCTTCGCTTTGGCACAGGCGAACGAGGCACTTGATTGTCTGCGTAAGGGGCGTTTGCAAGGAGCAGCGGTGCTTACCATGGCTTGAAGGCCATGGAATCCAGCCCCCGATCTGGGTAGCCCTACCCTACCTCCTAACTTAGTGAGGTAGGTTGAAACCGGGCTACAGCGCGCTCCTAAGCCGTCTCTCTGCGTTCGCCATAGCCTCAAGCGGGTATAGCTGCTCACCGCGGCGAGCGTCTTTTGGTCGCTCGCGGTACAGCTTGTATAATTCAGCGTGACTAGGGCCTGTCGACACCCATCAACGGCGTCGTGGATGGGTCTCGACAGGCCCTGGATCCCGAGCGAAAGTGGCGGAACCGGTAGACGCGCTGGGTTTAGGTCCCAGTGGGGCGCTCCCCCGTGAGAGTTCGAGTCTCTCCTTTCGCACTACACATTGAATCGGCGTACGCAAGACCGACTCTCAATCCGAGGTCGATTCAGCTGCGCAACGAGGTAAGCTCGATGCAAGTTTCCGTGGAAACGATCCAGGGCTTGGAGCGACGTCTGAGATTCCAAGTATCTAGCGAGCGTATCAACAAGGAGGTGAAGTCGCGGCTGACCACATTGAAAAGTAAGGTGCGGCTGGATGGCTTCCGGCCCGGCAAGGTCCCCTACAAGGTCGTGGAAAAGCGTTACGGCGCCGAGGTTCGCGATGAGGTCGTGACCGAGGTGCTCCGAGCCACCTATGTCGAGGCCATGGAGCAGGAAGGGTTGCGCCCGGCCGGTGCGCCGGATATTCAACCGCTGCCCACGCAAGAGGGTGAGGATCTCGAATACACGGCAACCGTCGAGGTGCTGCCGCAGATCGAGATCAAGGGCCTCGATGAGCTCGAGGTGGAACGCCCGGTGGTGGAGATTGTCGACGCGGACCTCGATCAGGTGGTCGAGCAGCTACGTCGGCAAAAGGTTGATTACGCAACGGTCGAACGCCCGTCGGCTGAGAATGACCGGGTCATTATTGACTTCGTGGGACAGATCGACGATGCCGGGTTCAAAGGTGATAGGGGCAAGGATGTCAAAGTGCGGATCGGCTCGGGTCAGATGCCCGCGGAGTTCGAGCAGGCTTTGATAGGCTTGCGTGCTGGCGAAGTAAAGGATATTGAGTATACCTTTCCGGAAGGCGCCCCTGACCAATGGGTTGCTGGGAAAACCGCCATCTTTCACGTCACGGTCAACGGCGTCGAGGAACCGCAGCTTCCCGCGCTCGATGATGAGTTCGCCAAGCGCATGGGAATCGAAGAAGGCGGCCTCGAGCGGCTGCGCGACCAGGTTCGCGAAAGCGTTGAATACGAGCGTGACCGGACAGTGCGCACGCGGCTCAAGCAGCAGGTGCTGGACAAACTGCTGGCGAACAATGATGCTCTGGAATTGCCGCAGTCGCTGGTGAATGCTGAGCTCAAAGTGCTGCGGGAGCGTGCGCTGCGCCAGATGCAGCAACTCAGCCGTGCTGCGCAGGAGCCGGATATTCCTGACTCAGTGCTCGATCAGGGGGCGCGTCGGCGTGTAACGCTCTACCTGCTGATCAACGAGATCGTTCGCAACAACGATCTTCGGCTGGACGAGAAGCGCTTGCAGGAGGCGCTGCACGAGCTTGCCGCCGGCCATGATCGCCCACAGGAGCTTCTGCAATACTATATGGAGCACCGCCAGTTGATGGAGGGCCTGGAGCTTGCCGTGATCGAAGATCAGGTCGTCGACTGGGTTCTGGAGCGAGCGAATATCCTCGATCAGGCGATGAACTTCGAGGAGCTGATGGGCGTCAAAAGTGGAGCCGACGCTCAAAGCGGGGAATCCGAAGGTGAAGGCAACGAGGTGAGCGCATGAGCACATCCAGAGATCGGCGTCATGATACGGTGGCCACCGGCCTCGTACCGATGGTAGTGGAGCAGACCGCCCGCGGGGAGCGCGCCTATGATATCTACTCGCGGCTGCTCAAGGAGCGGCTCATATTTCTGGTGGGTCCGGTGGAGGATCATCAAGCCAATCTGTTGATTGCGCAGTTGCTGTTTCTGGAGTCCGAAAATCCCGACAAGGACATCCATCTTTATATCAACAGTCCCGGTGGTGTCGTGAGCGCTGGCCTGGCTATCTATGACACCATGCAGTTCGTCAAACCGGATATCAGTACGGTGTGTATCGGTCAGGCGGCGAGCATGGGAGCCTTGTTGCTTGCCGGTGGCGCGGCCGGTAAACGTTACTGTCTGCCGAACTCCCGGGTCATGATCCATCAGCCGCTCGGCGGCTTCCAGGGTCAGGCGACGGATGTGGAGATCCATGCGCGCGAGATACTGGCCATGCGCGAGCGATTGAATCAGATCCTGGCCCATCACTGCGGGCAAGACATCGAAACAATTGAGCGCGACACGGAACGTGACAACTTCATGGGCCCGGAGGCGGCGCAGGCCTACGGCATCGTGGATGCGGTGCTGCGCGACCGGGGTAAGCTCGTGGCGCCCGCGCAATGACACGTAAGCGTTGGATGCCATGCGTGCGGTGGTGTTAGCGCTTGAACGCAAAGCCAGCTTGGCTCATCCTTGCAAGTAGGATGGCACGCCGGCGTGCCACTCGACTCGGGGCCGGGCAGGGGGCCTTGAGACCGTGCAAGGTGACCCCGTGCTCTTGCGCAAGCCAGCAAAAGAAGGCATGGTTTTAGAGGGGGTTCCGTCTGCCACGTTCGAGGTTGCCATAATGACTGACAGAGAGAACGGCAGGGGCGACGGGAGCGGCAAGCTGCTCTACTGCTCCTTTTGCGGTAAGAGTCAGCATGAGGTGCGCAAATTGATTGCGGGCCCGTCCGTTTTCGTCTGCGACGAATGTGTCGAGCTCTGCAACGACATCATTCGCGAGGAGATGGAGGAAAAGGCGGCAGGGACGGCTAGCAAGCTGCCCAAGCCGCATGAGATCAAGACCGTATTAGATGACTACGTCATCGGCCAGGAGCATGCGAAGAAGGTTCTGTCGGTTGCGGTCTACAACCATTACAAGCGCATGGAGGCCAGTCACTCGAAGAGCGAGGTCGAGCTCTCTAAGAGCAACATCCTGCTCATTGGTCCTACCGGCTCTGGAAAGACCTTGCTAGCGGAAACGCTGGCGCGGTTGCTCGATGTGCCATTCACGATCGCCGATGCGACCACCTTGACGGAGGCGGGTTATGTCGGTGAAGACGTGGAGAACATCATCCAGAAGTTGTTGCAGAAATGCGATTACGACGTCGAGAAGGCCCAGCAGGGCATCGTCTATATCGACGAGATCGATAAAATCTCGCGCAAATCCGATAATCCCTCTATAACTCGCGACGTCTCGGGTGAGGGCGTTCAGCAGGCACTGCTGAAACTGATTGAGGGAACAATCGCCTCGGTGCCGCCGCAGGGTGGCCGTAAGCATCCGCAGCAAGAGTTCCTGCAGGTGAATACCGGCAATATTTTATTCATCTGCGGCGGGGCCTTTTCCGGGCTGGAGAAGATTATTCAACAGCGCTCGGAGCGCGGAGGAATCGGTTTTTCCGCGGAGATAAAGGGCCGGGACCAGCGCAAGAGCATTGGTGATTCACTGCGCGATATAGAGCCGGAAGACCTCATTCGCTATGGATTGATTCCTGAGTTCGTAGGCCGCATGCCGGTAGTGGCGACTTTGGACGAGCTCGATGAGGAGGCATTGGTACGCATCCTTACGGAGCCCAAGAATGCTTTGGTAAAGCAATACCAGAAGCTCTTCTCGATGGAAGGCGCGGCGCTTGAGTTCCGAGCGGATGCCCTGCGCGGCGTGGCGCGTAACGCCATGGAGCGCAAAACGGGCGCTCGCGGTCTGCGTACGCTGATCGAGCGCGTACTGCTGGACACTAT
This sequence comes from Nitrococcus sp., assembly GCA_030452365.1. Classification (GTDB taxonomy): domain Bacteria; phylum Pseudomonadota; class Gammaproteobacteria; order Nitrococcales; family Nitrococcaceae; genus Nitrococcus. The sequence goes on along the minus strand of JAKDMK010000003.1, from coordinate 19,446 downwards.
GTACGAGCTGCCTTCGATGGAGCACGTTAGCAAAGTGCTTGTCGATGAGGCGGTCATAAGCGGTGAGTCCAAGCCCTATGTCATGTACGCGGGCTCGGATCAGCCGGTGGCGGCGTCCGACTGATCCCATCTGGGCAAGGGCCAATCGAACCTGCCTGTCCCGCCAGGAGAGCGCCGGCCGCCCGTGCGACCGGCGTTTTTTGTCCGTATTGAAAACCGCTCGGGTTGGCCGCATGTTGGATTTAATCGCGCACACGGGCCGCCGCATAGCGGTGCCTGTGCCATACAGCCGAGCTCGACGAGGATTCCGGTATGACCAGTGACACCGTGACCGACTATAGCGATACTGCGCCGGTGCTGCCGTTACGCGACGTCGTAGTTTACCCACATATGGTGATCCCGTTATTTGTGGGTCGGGAGAAGTCGATTCGTGCGCTTGAGGCCGCTATGGAGGTGGACAAGCGGATCTTCCTAGCCGCGCAGAAGAGCGCCGAAGTCGACGACCCGGGACGGGACGATATCTACCGTGTCGGCACCGTGGCCAACATTTTGCAAATGCTCAAGCTTCCCGACGGGACGGTCAAGGTATTGGTCGAGGGCGCCGAACGGGCGCGCATCGTGGATCTTGATACCACAGGGGCCTATTTTTCAGCTCGCCTCGAAGAGGTTGATGAAAGCGGCCATCGCGGCAACCGCGAGGTTGGCATCATCATGCGCTCGCTGCTCACCTTGTTCGACCAGTACGTCAAATTGAACAAGAAGATCCCGCCGGAAATCCTCTCGTCGCTTGCCACGATTGATGATCCTGGGCGCTTGGCCGATACGATTGCTGCTCATATGTCGCTCAAGGTCGAGGCGAAGCAGAAAATCCTCGAGATCGAGAACGTGCAGAAGCGCCTGGAACATACGATGGCCCTCATAGAGGGAGAGCTTGATGTGCTGCAGGTGGAAAAGCGCGTTCGTGGGCGTGTCAAGCAGCAGATGGAGAAATCTCAGCGCGAGTATTACCTCAACGAGCAAATGAAAGCCATTCAGAAGGAGCTCGGTGAGCTGGAGGATGCGCCGAACGAGGTTGAGGAGCTCGAGCGGAAGATTAAATCCTCAGGAATGTCCAAGGAGGCTCGGGAAAAGGCGGAGCAGGAGCTCAATAAGCTGCGCCTGATGTCACCTATGTCGGCTGAGGCTACGGTGGTTCGCAATTACCTGGACTGGATCATCAGCATGCCTTGGAAGAAGCGCACGCGAGTGAGTCGCGATCTGCGCCATGCCAAGGAGATCCTGGATGCCGATCACTATGGCCTAGAAAGTGTCAAGGAGAGAATTGTCGAGTATCTGGCGGTGCAGCAACGCGTGCGTAAGCTCAAGGGGCCGATCATATGCTTGGTTGGCCCGCCCGGCGTCGGCAAGACCTCCCTGGGACAGTCGATTGCGCGCACAGTGAACCGCAAATTCGTGCGCATGTCGTTGGGCGGCGTGCGTGACGAGGCAGAGATACGCGGCCATCGTCGGACTTACATCGGCTCGCTGCCCGGCAAGGTTTTGCAGAAGCTTTCCAAGGCGGGAACCCGTAATCCTTTGTTCTTGTTCGATGAAGTGGATAAAATGGCGATGGATTTCCGCGGTGACCCGGCCTCGGCATTGCTTGAAGTGTTGGACCCCGAGCAGAACTCCACATTCAGCGACCACTATTTGGAAGTCGACTTCGACCTCTCAGACGTCATGTTTGTCTGCACGGCCAATACTCTGAACATACCGCCTCCGCTGTTGGACCGCATGGAGGTGATCCGTCTCCCTGGCTATACGGAAGAGGAAAAGGTCAACATCGCCCAGCGCTACCTGGCCCCCAAGCAGCGAAAGGCCAATGGCATCAGGAAGGGCGAGATGGATATCAGCGAGAACGCCATCCGTGGCATTGTGCGCTATTACACGCGCGAGGCCGGCGTGCGCAATCTCGAGCGGGAGATCGCTAAGATTTGTCGCAAAGTAGTCAAGAGCGTATTGCTCAAGCCGCGCGACAAGAAGATTTTGGTTACACAGCAGAATCTAGACAAATACCTGGGGGTACGACGTTACCGCTATGGCATAGCGGAGGAGAAGGATCAGGTTGGCTGCGTCACTGGGCTCGCCTGGACCGAGGTCGGCGGTGAACTGCTCACTATCGAGACGGCTATCGTGCCCGGTAAAGGCAAGCTGACCCACACGGGCCAATTGGGTGAGGTGATGCGCGAGTCCATCCAGGCTGCCATGACCGTGGTCCGTAGCCGCGCTCGGCTGCTCGGCATTGATCCGGAATTCCATCACAAGTCGGACGTCCATATTCACGTCCCCGAGGGCGCCATCCCTAAGGATGGTCCGAGTGCGGGTATAGGAATGTGCCTGGCTTTGGTTTCAGCATTGACCAAGATTCCGGTTCGTGCGGATGTCGCGATGACCGGCGAGATTACCCTGCGCGGCGAAGTCCTGCCGATCGGTGGCCTCAAGGAGAAGCTGCTGGCAACGCTGCGAGGCGGTATTAAGACGGTGCTTATCCCGGAGGAGAACCGTAAGGATCTTGCGGACATAACTAAGGATGTGAAGAGCCGGCTTGATATTCGTCCGGTGCGCTGGATTGACGAGGTCATGGAGCTGGCTTTGATACGGCAGCCAACCCCGCTGCCCGAGAACGAGGCACAGGAGGCGGCGAAAGACGAACGCCCCGCCAAGAGTCGCAAAAAAAGAGATGTGGTTCGGCCTCACTGAGGGACGGGGCTGTATTGACGCCTTTCCCGCGTGTCTGTTATATAAAATGCACGGCAGGCCGATTAATTCGGCCTGCCGTTCGCGTAAAACAAAGTTGCCGCTGTATAGGGACTCCATCCACGCCTAGGGTCATCGGGTGCCGAGGGACTCAATAGGAAGAAGGGTACGGCGCGCCTGTCGCCCCGAATGTCAAGATTGTTCTCGTGAACTGGGGGCACTAGCATACCGCCACAACGTTTGCGGTGGTGCTCCAGGATCGAGCGGAAGCCAGGATTGGTGCTTGATTGAGGCGGGCGCGTCAAGGGAATTTACTAGTGCAAAAAACAGCAGGGGAATGCTTGAATGAACAAATCGGAACTAATTGAAGTCGTTGCTCAGTCTGCCGACATTTCTAAGGCGGCGGCAAGCCGTGCCATCGATGCGTTCGTTGCCTCCGTGACAGATGCCCTGAAGGAAGGTGATCAGGTGACCTTGGTCGGGTTTGGGACTTTTATTGTTCGTGAGCGTGCCGCGCGTACCGGCCGCAATCCTCGGACTGGCGCAAGCATCACCATTCCGGCATCAAAAGCGCCCGCATTTAAGGCTGGCAAGGCTTTAAAGGATGCCGTAAATTAATCTATTGCCTGCTGGGTGGTTAGCTCAGCTGGGAGAGCGTCGCCCTTACAAGGCGGATGTCGGGGGTTCGAACCCCTCACCACCCACCAAAAGGACGGAGCGGTAGTTCAGCTGGTTAGAATGCCGGCCTGTCAAGCCGGAGGTCGCGGGTTCAAGTCCCGTCCGCTCCGCCATCCTTAGTTCCAGCAGTAGGAAGGCGCCTGATAGGCGCCTTTTTTCTAACCACTGAACGGATAGTTCCATCATGCTACAAACCATCCGAGATCGAGCGAAGGGTATTGTGGCTTACGTTATCGTCGGTCTGCTGATTATACCGTTTGCTCTTTTCGGCGTTTACAACTACTTCACAGGAGGCTCAAACCCGCCCGTTGCGACCGTGAACGGGGTCGATATCACGCGCACCGAGCTTGATAATGCTGTGCAGCGCCAGCAGGCGCAGTTGCGTGAACTGCTGGGTGATCGGTATGACCCGGCGCTATTTGATGAAGAGCGCCTGCGCCGACAGGTACTCGACCGTATGGTCGACCAGGCTGTGCTGCTGCATTTCGTTCGTGGGCAGGGGTTGCGTATTACGGATGACGCGTTGCGCTCGATTATCCGCAGCCAACCTTTTTTCCTTGTGGATGGTCGATTCTCAGGCGAGCGCTACCGGACGCTGTTGCAGCAGAATGGATACTCTACAGAGCAATATGAGGCACAGCTGCGCCAGGAGCAGCTGCTGCGGCAGTTGCAATTCGCCATCGCTGCCACCTCCGTAATTACGCAGCACGATGTGGCGCAATTCGTGGCACTCGAGCGCCAGAGACGCAACCTGGCCTGGCTCAGAATCGACTCGGCACGCTTGCGGGATCAAACGCGGGTGGACAAAAAGGCGATACAGCACTACTACGACTCCCACAAGCAGGCGTTACGGCACCCGGCGCAGGTGAAGATCAGCTATATTGAGCTCTCCGAGAACACATTGGCGACTCGGATCGAGCCGAATGATAAGGCGCTGCATCGGTATTACGAAGAGTACAAAGACAGCCGCTTCACGCTCCCCAGTGCGCGCGGCGTTCGTCACATCCTGATCAAGTTGCCGCAGGGCGCGAGCAAAGAGCAGGTTACAGCGGCGCGCACGCAAATTGAAGCGCTGCGTGAGCAAATTGTACAGGGTGAGGACTTCGCGCAGATCGCGCGTCGCCATTCACAGGATTTGGGCTCAGCCAGGCGCGGCGGTGAGATCGGATTCGTGCGCCGGGGGGAGACAGTCGAGGCCGTCGACGAAGCGGTCTTCAAGCTCCAAGTCGGAGAGATCAGCAAGCCCATCCGTAGCCGCTTTGGCTGGCATTTGATCGAGGTCACAGCCATCCACGCGGGAGGAGTCAAACCCTTCGCGGAGGTTAAGGCTAAGATTCGACAGGAATTGCTTGGGCAGCAGGAGGCCAAGCACTACTACGAGCTTAGCAACCAGGTGGCCAACTATGCCTACGAGCATCCTGACGGTCTCAAGCCGGTGGCCGACAAATACGGCTTAAAAACCCAACAAAGCGGCTGGTTTTCTCGAGCGGGCGCCGAAGGGGGTATTGGCGCTTATCCGCAAGTGGTTGAGGCCGCATTCAGTGACGAGGTTTTAAAGCAAGGGCTTAATAGTCAAAGCATCGAGCTCGATGATGGACGGCAGATCATTCTGCGCGTCGACCATCGAAAACCAGCGAGCGTGCCCGCGTTGGAAGAAGTTCAGGATCAAATCCGTGATACGCTGATTGCATTGAACGCAGCTCAACAGGCGCAGGCGCTCGGCAGCGAATTGCTCGAAAAGGCGAAATCCGGCCGCTCCCTCGAATCTCTAGCTGAGGGCAAAGACATGCGCTACTCGGCCGTGGGATGGGTGCAGCGTGACAGCAAGAAGGTGCCGGCTACCATTATCGAACAAGGCTTTCGCCTGCCACACCCGAGTGCCGATAAGCAGCCACGGGCGGGAGTTGAGCTGCCTGATGGGGATTATGTCGTGCTGGAGCTGCGTGGCGTGCGCGCCGGCGAGCTTAGTAAGCTTGATGACGCCGAACGCAAGCGCGTGCGCGAGGCGTTGCAGCGCTTGCAATCCGAGCGCACCTTGCAGGCGATGATTGAGCTGCTGCGCCAACGCGCAGATGTGACGTTGGATCGCAAGCTGGTAGCTCGTAACGAGCCGTGATCGGCTCTCAGGCGATCGGGGATGCAGTGCCACCTGCATCCCGCCATGCTAGTTGAGGTGCTGCCGGCCGTAGCGGGGGTGGGCTTTACGGGCTATCCGTCAGTTCGGCGCCGGAGAGCGCAACCGCATGGAAGCCGGCATCCACATGCAGCACTTCGCCCGTTATGCCCAACGCCAGGTCCGAGCAGAGAAAAGCGCTGGCGTTACCCACATCCTCCAGCGTCACGTTGCGCCGCAGCGGTGCGGCCCTGAGGTTGAAATCAAGCATCTTGCGGAAGTTGCCGATCCCGGAGGCGGCCAGAGTGCGGATGGGGCCAGCCGAGACCGCGTTCACTCGGATTCCGTCCGGGCCAAGATCATAGGCCATGTACCGTACATTGGCCTCGAGGCTCGCCTTAGCCGGACCCATGACATTGTAGTTCGGCAGCGCGCGTTCGCCCCCCAGATAGGTGAGTGTCAGCAGTGCGGCGTTGCGACCTTGCATCAGTGGACGCGCAGCTCGAGCCAGGGCGACGAAGCTGTAGCTGCTGATATCCTGTGCCATCCGGAACCCGGCGCGCGTTGTATTATCGACAAATGAGCCTTGCAGCTCTTCGCGCGGAGCGAAGCCGACAGCGTGAACCACGATGTCAATTCCTTCCCAACGCGTGCCGAGTTCGTCGAATACTGCCTCAATTTGGTCATCTTGGGTAACGTCCAAAGGCAGCACGAGCTCGCTGGCGCAGGCCTGAGCACACTGTTCGACGCGCGCTCTGAGCTTGTCGTTCTGATAGGTAAGCGCGAGCTTCGCTCCTTCCCGGTGCATGGCCTCGGCAATGCCCCAGGCAATAGAGCGATTACTGGCAATTCCGACAACGAGAGCATGTTTGTCCTTGAGAAATCCCATGTCATCTCCCAACTGCAATAGTCCAAATTAAACGGCTGTATTAAGCCGCAAGCATGAATCCCATGGAACCCGTAATCGTCCTGGTAGGGCGGCCCAATGTGGGCAAGTCGACATTATTCAATTATATTACACGCCGCCGCGATGCCCTTGTAGCGGACGTTGCTGAGCTGACCCGTGACCGCCAGTATGGTCTAGGCCGGGTCGGAGCGCGTTCCTACATCGTGGTGGATACCGGTGGTATGGGTCAGGACAACGGGGATATCAGCGGCGGCGTTCAGGCCCAGGCGCGCCGGGCGATCGCGCAAGCCGACGCACTGCTCTTTCTGGTGGATGCGCGCACTGGCCCTACGGCGGTGGACGAGGTGCTTGCAAGTGAGTTTCGCATGCAAGGCAAGCCGTTGTTCCTGGTCGTCAACAAGATCGATGGGGTCAACGCGAATGCGGCGGCCGCGGATTTTTACGCGCTCGGTTTGGGAGATCCGAATCCGATAGCCGCCGCCCACGGCACGGGTGTGGCTCGGCTCATGGCAGCGGTGCTGCAGCGCGTGACGACGACGGCGGACGATGATGCGCCGGTGTTCAGCCGACAAGAGGATGCTGCGACCAGGCGCATCCGGGTCGCCGTGGTCGGACGTCCAAACGTCGGCAAGAGCACGCTGGTAAACCGCCTGTTGGGTGAAGAGCGGGTGCTCGTCCACGATCAGCCCGGTACCACCCGGGACAGCATCTTCATTCCCTTCGAGCGCGGCGGAATCGCCTATACCTTGATCGATACGGCCGGGCTGCGACGTCGCGGCCGAGTCTATGAAACGGTGGAGAAATTCAGCGCCATCAAGACGCTGCAGGCCATCGCGGCGGCGCATGTGGTGGTCATTTTACTGAATGCCCACGAGGACATCGCCGAGCAGGATGCCCGCATTATCAATCATGCCCTCGATGCCGGGTGCGCGTTAGTGCTAGCGGTTAACAAATGGGATGGCCTGGAGCCCGCGCATAAGAAGCAGGTCCGCCGCGGGCTGGAGCGCAAGCTGGCCTTCGTCGAATTCGCCCAAGTGTATTTCATCTCGGCGCTGTATGGCACGGGCGTGGGGCTGCTCTACGAGGCGGTCCAGCAGGCCAATGAATCCTCCTGCCGTGAGCTCGATACGCCGTTGCTCAACCGGATATTGGCCGCTGCGGTGACGGCGCATCAACCGCCCTTGGTGCGCGGTCGCCGGGTGAAGCTGCGCTATGCCCACCAGGGCGGCTGCAATCCCCCGGTGATCGTTATCCATGGTAATCAAACGGCTTGTCTGCCCGCGGCCTATCGGCGCTATTTGACCAACGTCTATCGTCGCGAATTGGACCTCTGGGGCACGCCCATTCGCCTGGAGCTGCGCACGGGCCCTAACCCTTACGCGGGACGTCTCAACGTGCTCTCCCCTCGCCAACAGGCTCGGCGCAAACGGCTGCTCGCCTTCGTCAAGAGAAACCGGCTGCGGCGCAAACGCCGCCACCAATAGCGCAATGTGCTCAAAGAGGGGGCGCTGCGGGCTGTTTATCTGCGACCCAGTTGCACGTCACTAGTGCGGGCCTCTTGAAAAAGCTGGGGCCGCGTGCTAAATATCTGAGTACGGGTTGTTGCAAAATTCTTTGCAACTTTTTTCATAACAGGGGCGTCGTACGTTGCGCATGGTTCGCGCGGAGCGCGAGTCGCTGCGTTTAAATGCGGGCGGGCCTTTCCGTAGACGCGCACAGGATGCTGAATATATGGACAATCAGCGCCCTGGGTAAGGAGGTTAAGCGATGCTGAATGCCCCGAGCAGGCGGCGAGCGCAGTTCAAGCAGGTGCTTCTGGTGTTGGCGGCGGTCGGCCTTGGTGTATCCATCACGGATGCCTGGGCCGCTGACGCGGCCGCCGGTGGCACGCTCTTCAAGCAAAAATGCGCAGCGTGCCATACCATTGGCGGAGGTGACACGGTAGGTCCGGATCTCGCGGGAGTAACGGAGCGGCGGGACACCGCATGGTTGAAGAGCTGGATTGCGGATCCCCCGGGCATGATTGCCTCCGGCGATCCGACCGCCACGCAGTTGAAGAGTAAATACGGCATGCCCATGCCTGACCTTGGGCTTTCCGAGGACGAGATCGCCAACGTAATTGCGTACCTGGCGAGCGGCGGCGCTGGTGGGGGGCAGGCCTCAGCGGCGGGCGCTGCGGAGGCGGGCTCTACGGCAGCAGCGGCGGAGTCGGAGAGCACGGGTTCGGCGGAGCAGGGCGAGCGGCTGTTCACCGGCGAGGCCGATTTTCGCAACGGTGGTCCAGCGTGCTCTGCATGCCATGCCGTTGCCGATGCAGGCGGTGGCAGCTTGGGACCTGATCTGACGACCACATACAGCCGGCTGGGTGATGCGATGATCACGTGGCCGCAGGCGATGCTGCCGATGCAGCCGATTTTCACCGAAGACCCCCTGACGGATACCGAGAAGGCGGATCTGCTTGCTTTCTTCAAAGAGAAGGCGGCGGGTGACGATCTATCCGCATCCGGGCCGGTGGCGATGCTCCTCGGGCTGTCGATCATTGGAGCCATAGTGCTCGCGGTGATCCTGAGCGTCGTTTGGAAGAAACGGCTCATTGCGGTCCGTGAGCCTATGGTGTCGGGTACCAATCGCTGGCGTCGATAGGCGGTCGCTTAGACTGTGATCGCTAAGGCTGGTTACTGAATTACGATTCGACGAGGAGGTTAGAGCTATGGGCTGGATTCAGGATCTAATCAATCCCAAGACACGCCGGTGGGAGGAGTTTTATCGCAACCGCTGGCAGCACGATAACATCTTCCGCAGCACCCACGGCGTGAACTGTACGGGTGGCTGTTCATGGGCGATTTACGTCAAGGACGGCATTATCACCTGGGAGATGCAGCAGACCGACTATCCCTTGCTTGGACGCGGCGAAGGCGGCCATGGCATACCGCCCTATGAGCCACGCGGCTGCCAGCGCGGCATTTCGGCGTCGTGGTATGTCTATAGTCCGATCCGGGTCAAATACCCCTATGGCAAGGGCGTGTTGCTGGACTTTTGGCGTGAGGCACGCTCGCGCCACAGCAATCCGATCGAGGCGTGGGGCTCCATCGTCTCCGACGAGAACAAGCGCACGCGCTGGCAGAAGGCCCGCGGCAAGGGCGGCTTTCGGCGCACCACCTGGGATGAGCTGGTTGAGCTCATCTGCTCCGCCTGCCTCTACACCGCGCAGCGTTATGGGCCGGACCGGGTGTACGGCTTCGCGCCGATTCCGGCGATGTCCATGCTCTCCTATGCGGCCGGGCAACGCTTCCTGCAGCTCTTCGGCGCCTTTAACCTGAGCTTCTATGACTGGTACGCCGATCTGCCCACTTCCTTCCCGGAGGTCTGGGGCGATCAGACCGACGTCTGCGAGGGCGCCGACTGGTACAACAGCAAGTTCATCGTCTCGATGGCGTCCAACCTCAACATGACCCGCACGCCGGATGTGCACTTCATCTCCGAGGCGCGCCATGAAGGGGCCAAGTTCGTGGTGTTGGCGCCCGACTTCAGCCAGGTCAGCAAGTACGCCGACTGGTGGATTCCGGTCAAGCGCGGGCAGGATCTGGCATTGTGGATGGCCGTGGGGCACGTGATTTACACGGAGTTCCACGTCAAGCGCCAGGTGCCCTACTTCGTTGACTACATCAAGCGCTATACCGACATGCCTTACCTGGTCAAGCTCGAGAAGGAAGGCGACAGCTACCGCTCCGGGCGGTTCCTGACCAGCGAGGAGACGAAGAAGTACAAAAAGCAGGAGAATGCCGCCTGGAAGCAGCTCGTGATCGACGCTAAGAGCGGCGAGATGCGCTGCCCGACGGGTTCGGTCGGCCATCGCTGGCAAAAGAAGCACGGCGAGTGGAACCTCAAGATGGAGGATAGCCTGGACTTCAGTCCCATCGACCCCGTGCTCACCTTCCTCGGCGCGAGTGACGACGTCGTGCAGGTGCAGTTCCCCGAGTTCGACACCGATACCATTCTCAAGCGCGGAGTGCCGGCGAAGAAGATCGATACCGGTAACGGCACTGTGCTGGTGGCGACTGTCTATGATCTGAACATGGCGCAGTACGCCATCGACCGCGGACTGCCCGGCGATTATCCCAAGGACTACGACGATCCCAAGCCCTACACTCCGGCCTGGCAGGAGCAGTGGAGCGGTATCGGCCGGCAGACGGTCATCCGCTTTGCGCGCGAGTTCGCCGGCACCGCGGAGAAGACCAAGGGCCGGGCGATGGTCATCGTCGGTGCGAGTGCCAACCACTGGTTCCACAACAACCACTACTATCGGGCGGCCATCAACTGCCTGATCGCTTGCGGCTGCTGTGGACGCAACGGTGGTGGCATGAACCACTACGTGGGCCAGGAAAAGCTCGCGATGGTGGCGCCGTGGAATACGCTCGCGTCAGCTCTGGACTGGGGCATCAAGCCGCGGCTGCAACAGTCGCCGGTCTGGCATTACACCAACAGTTGTAGTTGGCGTTACGACAACCCCTTCTGGGAGTATGCACCGGTGCCGGCCACGGCCAAATGGTCGAAGGGTGCGCATTCCATCGACTTGTTCTGCAAGTCGGTAAGGATGGGCTGGATGCCGCATTATCCCCAGTTCAACCGCAGCCCCCTCGAGGTAGTACGCGAGGCACAGGCGGCGGGTGCCAAGGACGACAAGGGGATAGTGGACTACACGGTTAAGGCGCTGAAGAACAAGAAGCTCGCCTTTTCGATCGACGATCCGGATGCGCCCGAGAACTGGGGCCGGGTGTGGTTCATCTGGCGCGGCAACGCCTTGCAGTCGAGCGCCAAGGGAGCCGAGTTCTTCCTGCGGCATTATCTCGGTACCCATGACAACGCCGTGGCCCCGGAGCGGGCGAAGGAGTGGGTCAAGGAGGTCAAGTGGCGCGAGCCCGCACCGCGGGGCAAGCTCGATCTGGTGATCGACCTCAACTTCCGCATGGATACCTCGGCGCTGTACTCCGACATCGTACTGCCGGCGGCGTTCTGGTACGAGAAGAACGACCTCAATACCACGGACTTGCACAGCTTCGTGCATCCGTTGGGGCAGGCGGTGCCACCGGTGTGGGAGTCCAAGAGCGATTGGGAAATCTTCAAGCTGTTCGCGAAGAAGACCAGCGAAATGGCGCCCATGGTCTTCCCGGAGCCGGTCAAGGACATCGTCATGGCGCCGCTGACGCATGACACGCCGGACGAGCTTGCTCAGCGGGAGGTGCTCGATTGGCGGCTCGGCGAATGCGAGCCCATCCCCGGCAAGACCATGCCGCATTTCCGGATTGTGGAACGGGATTACAGCCTGATCTACAACAAGTTCATCTCGCTCGGCGAGGTGGTACGGGAGACCGGGGTGACCGGCAACGGCTGCAACTTCTCGGTCGCCAAGCAGTACGACGACATGCGCAACCAGCCGCTGGGCGCCTCGCCAGACCCGCGGCACAAGCGCGCGATCGAGTGGGGCGGCAAGCGCTATCCCTGCCTCGAGGACGCGATCGATGCGGCCAACATGGTGCTCTATATGGCACCGGAGACCAACGGCGAGGTCTGCTATCAGGCCTTCCAGGCGGAGGAGCACCACACGGGTGTGCCGCTGACCGACTTGGCCGAAAAGTCCCGTGCGCACGAGGTCAACTTCTACGACATCACCCGGCAACCGCGCCGGCAGTTGGTGAGTCCGGTCTGGACCGGCAACATCACCGAGGGCCGGGCCTATTCGGCTTGGTGCCTGAACGTGGAGCGCCTGATCCCCTGGCGGACGCTGACGGGGCGGCAGCAAATCTACATCGATCACCCCTGGTACCTCGACTTCGGGCATCATCTGTGCACCTATAGGCGCAAGCTCGAGTACAAGAATACCAAGGATCTGGAAGTCAGCCCGATCGATGAGCAGACGTTGATCCTGAACTACATCACGCCGCATGGTAAGTGGAATATTCACTCCACTTACAAGGACAATCATCGCATGTTGACCTTGTCCCGCGGTATGGATCCGGTCTGGATCAATGACAAGGACGCCGAGAGTGTCGGCTTGAAAGACAACGATTGGGTTGAGGTCTATAATGACAACGGAGTGATCGTTACGCGGGCGAATGTGAGCCGCCGGGTGCAACGGGGTATGTGTCTGTACTACCATGCTGTTGAACGGACTATCTATATACCCAAATCGCAGATCCGGGGCGGGCGGCGCGCCGGTGGACACAATAGCGTAACGCGGACGCGCTTAAACCCGGTCTTTCTTGCCGGCGGCGGCGCGCAATTCACCTATAGCTTCAACTACTGGGGACCAACCGGCGTCTTGACGCGAGATACGCACGTCGCGGTGCGCAAGCTCGAGAAGCTGGAGTGGTAGGATGAACTGATGCTTGAGACAGCGGCCGCGCGCTCTGCGTGGCCGCGACGGTTCGCGATCTCCTAGGAGGTAGAAAGATGGATATTCGAGCGCAAGTCTCCATGGTTTTCCATCTCGATAAGTGCATTGGCTGTCACACTTGCAGCATTGCCTGCAAGAACATTTGGACGGATCGCCAGGGCACCGAGTACATGTGGTGGAACAACGTTGAAACCAAGCCCGGTACGGGTTACCCCACGCAATGGGAGGACCAGGAAAAGTACAAGGGTGGCTGGGAGCGTGATTCCCGCGGGCGGCTGAAGCTGAAGCTGCAGGGCCGCGCGGGTGCGCTGACCAATATTTTCTATAACCCCAGCTTGCCGACGCTGGATGACTACTACGAGCCCTGGACTTACGACTACAAGAACCTGTTCGATGCCCCGGAGGGTGACGACCAGCCTACCGCGCGCGCGGTTTCGCTGGTGACAGGCGACTTCATGGACACGCTTGAGGCCGGCCCGAACTGGGACGACGACTTGGGTGGGTCTGAGGTCTACGCGGCCAACGATCCTAACATCCTCAAGGCGTTGACCGAAAACGAGCAGCAGGCGGTGCGGACTCTCGAGCAGACGGTGTTCTTTTATCTGCCGCGGATCTGCAATCACTGTCTCAACCCCGGCTGTGTGGCCGCGTGCCCGACGGGTGCCATCTACAAGCGCGGCGAGGACGGCATCGTTCTGATCAGCCAGAACCGCTGCCGTGCCTGGCGTATGTGCGTGTCGGGCTGCCCCTACAAGAAGACTTACTTCAACTGGTCGACGGGTAAGTCCGAGAAGTGCATCCTGTGCTATCCGCGTCTTGAGAGCGGACAACCGCCGGCGTGTTTCCATTCCTGTGTCGGGCGCATCCGCTATATCGGCATGGTGCTCTACGATGCCGATGGTATCGAGCAAGCCGCTCGTTCCAACGACCACGGCTTGGTTGACGCGCAGAAGGCGCTCATCATGGACCCGTTCGATCCCGAGGTCATTGCCGGTGCCAAGCGCAATGGCGTTGGCGACAGCGTGGTTGCGGCGGCGCAGGTCTCGCCGGTCTACAAGTTCGTGAAGACCTGGGGCTTGGCGTTGCCGTTGCACCCCGAGTTTCGGACCTTGCCGATGCTGTTCTATGTGCCACCGTTGCTGCCGGTGATCGCGGCCATCCGCGATGGGCAGTACGAGACCACGGCGGGGATGGAGTCGGCGCCGGCAGACGAGACCGGACCGAATCTCAATACCGTTGACCAGGCGCGGCTGCCGCTGTCGTACATGGCGAGCCTGTTCACCGCCGGCAACCTCGAGCAGATGAGGAAGGTCTTCCACAAGATGGTTGCGGTTCGCATGTACATGCGCCAGGAGCAGGTGGGCGATCAGAAGGAGGAAGAGGTGGAGGAGGCCTTGCGCCGAGCCGAGTTCACGTCCGAGGATTGCCTGCGGGTCTTCGAGCTGACCTCCCTGCCCACGTTCGAGGAGCGATTCGTTGTTCCGCCGATGGAGCGGGAGCGGGCGATGGACGGTGAATTGCCGCCGCTCGATCCGTACAGCCGCAAAGCTGCGGGCGGGTTCGGCTTCAGGGATGCCCCCGCGCGGAGGTTCTGACGTGGCGCGGATGAGCAATCTGGTAATGGTGGTGCCGAAGCGCGTTTTCACGCTCTTCGGCGCCATTCTCGACTACCCAACCCGGGATCTAAGTGCACATATTGCGGAGTGTGCGGAGGTGATCGGCGACCGAGTCCCAGCATCGGTCGCCGACCTCGAAGCCTTCCGCGAAGAGATCGAGCAAGTACCTATGGGGTATCTCGAAGAGGTGCATACGGCCTTTTTTGATCTCAATCCCGTTTGCAGGCCCTATGTGGGCTATCACCTTTTTGGTGAAACCTACCGCCGTAGTATTTTCATGATTCGGCTCAAAGAGATCTACGCGGAAAAGGGGTTTCAGTTGGCAGGAAGTGAGCTACCGGACCGTCTGACGGTCTTTTTGCAGTTTCTCGGGAGCAACGAGGATGTTCTGCTCGGGCGTGAGCTCATCGATGAGGCCCTGGCACCGACCATAGCCAAGATGACCGGCATGGAAGTTCCGGTAAGCCGGGTCGCGGCCGGTCGCGGTCGGCCGCGTTCAGGCAAAAAGGAGAAGGAAGAGGCGGGGCCCGTTCCGGGTAGTGATGCGAGTTCCGGCCCGGAGCTGCCGGGAACGGGGGATGAGGGGACGGAGATGCAAGGCGATAGCCACGGCGGCAACGTGGAAGATGGTGTCCTGCTCGATGCGGTTCATGAATCGGCGGGTGTAACGAGCGGCGCCAGTTGTTTGTACGTAAAGCCGTTGCGGTCCCTCGCAAGGGTTATCCCGGCGCTGTGGGAACCGGGACGGCAGGCGGCCGCTGGCCGCGCTGAGCTATAAAAGAGGAGCAAGCCATGTCGGATGTGATACTCGTGGGGTTACCTTACATTGCGGTAGCGCTCGCGATCTTGGTGGGTGTTTATCGGTTCAAAACAGATACGTTTTCGCATTCCAGTTTTTCCTCGCAGTTGCTTGAGAACCAGAAGCTGTTCTGGGGATCGGCGTTGTGGCATTACGCGATCGTGCTGATTTTGCTAGCGCATTTTATCGCCTTTCTGATTCCGCCGTTATGGGGCGTGATCTATGGGGGGGCGACGGTGGCGTTCGAGGCGTTTGGATTGATACTTTCCCTCGTGGGTTTCCTTGCGCTAGGCTGGCTTATGATGCGCCGCTTCAGTAGTCGGCGGGTCTTCGTGGTCACCAGCCGTATGGACTGGGTGGTGGTTAGCCTGTTGCTGCTGCAGATGGCGTTGGGCTTCCTGGTAGCATTGTCATACCGCTGGGGTGGTCAGTGGTTTGTTTCCAGCACCGCACCTTGGCTGTGGTCACTGGCGACCTTGAACCCGCAAGCTGACTATGTTAGTGCAATGCCGTTTTTGGTCCAGCTGCATTTCTTGGTCGGGTTCCTGTTGATTGCGCTGTACCCCTTTTCTCGCTTGGTGCATTTGGTTTTCTTCCCAATCCACTACCTGTGGCGGCCTTATCAGCGGGTTATTTGGAACCGGGCGCCGCGGCCAGGTCTGGGAGCGGCTCGGTCGGTGCCTGAGGATATTAGACTGCGTAGGTTGAGCTCATAGAGCTTGGAATTGGCCTGTTGGCATAGGATTGTAAACTGGCCAAACCGCCCGCCACCCGAGCGTTTAAGCATATTCTGGGAATTTGCGGTGCTTTTGGGTGGCGGGCGTTTGCGTTGCGCTGGCGACTCAGGTGCGACTCACACGAGTGTCTCACTAGCGCAATTGCGCTTCGCATGCACTCAGTAATCGTTGCCATTGGGGCGCTTTGGGAGAAGATCGAGTTTACCTCCTGCGGGCCTGTATAGGTGGTCTACGGGGTGGCCTGGGTAACAGGTTGCTAGCTTGTGGATTTACTGAGCAACTCTTTGTCATAGACGGTGTTATTCAGAGGAGGTGAAACGTGGCCTATATCGCACTATCAACTCGTCGTGTTCGGATAGCGGCTGAAGAAGGCTCTCGAATGCTCGAGATTGCCTGCGTGGAGATGCGCGATGGGGTGGCGACGGGGGAGAGTGTGCATCGCTACATCAACCCTGGGGTGGATGTCAGCGACGATGTTCTGCGAGACCTGGGAACCAGCTCGGATAAGCTGGCTGACAAAGCTCCGTTCGCCGAGGCGGCGCCTTACGTATGTGACTTTTTACGCGGGCGGGCGATCATTGCCTACGATTTGGATCAGGTCGGGGTGCTGGAAAGGGAGATGACGCAACTGATCGCGCGTTTGTTGCCGCCGTGGAAGAGCGGTAACTGGGACTTGGACGCGCAGTGCAGTCTACAGTCTCTGTCTATGTTGGGAAAAGTGATCGAGGCACCGGGTGACGGGCTCAGGGAGCTATGTGCACATTATGGTGTTGAACCACCCAAATCACCCAGCGCGTTCGATGAGGCAAATTGTGTCGGAGCCGTATATGCCGCTATGGAACCGGATCTCTTGGCTTGGGAGCGTGAGTACGGGGAAGCGATTATCACTGATTCGGAGAGAGACTCCCCTGCAGAATCTGCGGGTGAACTGCGGCTCTGGTAGAGCGCCAAGCGCAGGATACAAAGCGATTTCAACCCAACGATAGGTCCGAAAGGCAAACGCCCCGCCCAGCGGGCCTTGGTATACACAAACGACTTGAGAACCTCTGGACCCGGTTTTAGGTTAGTCTTAAGCTGCAGCTCGCTTCTCTTCTTTTGAGTGACGTTTGCTGCTCGCCTACAGCTTCTCAAAGCTGGGGCCGCGCTCGGTTCTCGACTAACTCACTTACCACAGACGGATCGGCCAAAGTGCTGGTATCGCCGAGATTGTCGACATCGTTTATAGCAATCTTGCGCAGGATACGGCGCATGATCTTCCCCGAGCGAGTTTTGGGCAGGGACGCCGCCCACTGGATGACGTCGGGTTTCGCGATCGCGCCGATCTCTTTGCGCACCATATCGATTAGATCCTTGCGCAGGGGATCGGAAGGACTGTTGCCCTTTACCAGGGTCACGTAGGCATAGACGCCTTGGCCCTTGATTGCATGGGGGAAGCCGACCACGGCAGCCTCGGCGACAGCTGGGTGAAGGACCAGGGCGCTTTCAATCTCCGCGGTACCCATGCGGTGGCCGGATACGTTGAGTACATCATCGACACGGCCGGTGATCCAGTAATAGCCGTCCTGATCGCGGCGCGCGCCATCACCCGTAAAGTACTTGCCGGGATAATGGCTGAGGTAGGTGTTGAGGAAGCGTTCATGGTCCCCGTAGACCGTTCGCATCATGCTGGGCCAGGGGCGAGCAATGCAGAGGTTGCCCTCGCCGGCTCCGTTCACTACGTTACCTTCATTATCTATTAGTTGCGGCTCGATGCCGAAGAAGGGCACGGTCGCGGATCCCGGTTTGAGGTCGGTGGCACCGGGCAATGGGGAGATCATGATGGTACCGGTCTCGGTTTGCCACCATGTATCCACAATCGGACAGCGAGTCTCGCCGACGACGTGGTAGTACCACTCCCAGGCTTCCGGGTTAATGGGCTCGCCGACCGTGCCGAGCAGGCGCAGGCTACGCCGGTTCGTCTGCTTGACCGGCTCGTTGCCTTCGGCCATCAGGGCGCGGATCGCCGTGGGCGCGGTATAGAAGATGCTCACGCCATGCTTGTCGATGACCTGCCAGAAACGGGATGCGTCCGGATAGGTGGGTACTCCTTCAAAGATCAGTGTCGTCGCGCCATTGGCGAGTGGCCCATAAACGATGTAGGAGTGCCCCGTCACCCAGCCAACATCGGCGGTACACCAATAGACTTCGCGGTCATGGTAGTCGAAGATGTACTTATGAGTCATGGCTGCCTGCAGCAGGTATCCGCCGGTGGTATGGAGCACGCCTTTGGGTTTGCCGGTCGAGCCGGACGTATAGAGGATGTAGAAAGGATCTTCGGCATCCATGGGCTCGGCGGGGCAGTCCGCCGAGGCCTTGGCGAGCGCGTGGTGGTACCAGACGTCACGCCCGTCGATCCAACTAATATCCCCGCCCGTGCGCCGGATAACAACCACCGTATCGACGTTTGGGCATTCCTTGAGGGCCCGTTCGGCGTTTTCTTTCAGGGGTATCGGGCGGCCGCCGCGTAGTCCCTCGTCGGCGGTGATGAGGGTGCGACAGTCGGAGTCGATAATACGATCGCGCAAGGCGTGCGGCGAGAAACCGCCAAACACGGTTGAATGCACCGCGCCGATGCGGCTGCAGGCAAGCATGGTTACGGCCGCCTCGGGGATCATCGGCAGGTAGATGCACACCCGGTCGCCTTTGCGTACGCCACGAGCCTTGAGCGCATTGGCGCAACGGCAGACCTGTTCGTGCAGCTCACGGTAGCTGATGTGCTTGTCCTGATCGGGCTCGTCTCCTTCCCAGATGATGGCGGTCTGATTGCCGCGGCTGTCAAGGTGTCGATCAAGGCAGTTATAGCTGACGTTCAGCTTGCCCCCTTCGAACCAACGGATATCGCCTTTCTCTAGGTCCGAGAAGTGGACGCGGTCCCATGGCTTGAACCAAGTGAGAAACGTCTCCGCTTGCTCAGCCCAGAAACCTTCGGGATCGGTGATCGAGCGTTGGTACATCTGTTCGTACTGCTCCCGGTTCAGTAGGGCATGCTCGGCGACGGTGGCCGGAACTGGATACACTTTTGACTCGGGCATGATCGGCCTCCCTCGTATTGGATGCCTGCGCTTGCGCTTGATGGGCCTAAGCTTAGCAGAGGTGGACTTAATCCCTCCGCTGCGCGCTGACAAATCGATTAGCGCCTAGGAGCAGTATGGCAGCTCGGTAGCTGCGCTGGCAGCCAGCTGCCCAGAGCGGCTACCAGCGAGCCGAAATGCAGCGGTCCGGTCGGACTCGGTGCGAAGCGCCCGACATAACGGCGAGCGCAGGGCTGAGCGGACGCTTGCGCCGCAATGCCTTTCCAGGTCATGGCCTAGGGTTTAACGTCTTGCATCTGGTCGGATGCATGCAGGTGGCGCATGCGGATGCGCTTCCCGCGCGGACGTTTCAGGGTCTAGTGGTCGGCGGGGCACGACGGAGAAGATCCGCCTGC
>JAKDMK010000021.1 GCA_030452365.1 Nitrococcus sp. | reverse complement strand
CAAGGTCGAACCCGCGCAAACCAGGTACACAAATAACTCATAACTCAATGCCCCCTTGCCGGAGCTGCCGACGATCAGCAAAGTTAAACTCGGTGATTATAGTAACAATGGATTACGACTGCCAACACTCAGGTTCTCAACGAGCCGCTGATAGCTACCCACACGGCTGATGATCCCGCTGTCGAACCCGTCGCAGAGATCGAGGGCAACTGACCCCGACCCCGCTGGTAGCCGCAATCAAATCACAATCTGAGCGCTCTCAGGTGGTTATTTCCCCGTGAACTTCAGCATCACGTTCCGGCTCAATAACGATTCTTGGCAGTATTACCCACCATTCATCCACTCGTAATCGATCTCGGTGTTCAGGCTCTGTGCGCATCCGCCTCCTGCGCATGACGCTCTCGACGCTAACCCTGACGACTCGCCCGGCCGGGAGCTTTGTCTTGCGTGCCAGCTTGCCAACAACAATTCCCTGCAATGTGCGCAGCTCGCGCCGATCCGCATTGATGATCAAGCCAAGCTCATCGCCGCAGGACGCCCGCGCAAGCGCGCGCTGGACCGGATGGTTGGCGGCGAAGCGTCCCCCATAGCCGAGCACCACTTCGGCCTGACCCAACACTAGGTGACGGCGGGCAAGCTCGGCGCGGCGCAGCGGCGTGGCCGGCACCCGGATACGCATTATCTGGTCTCCCCTGAGAGCCCGCGAAAATGCATTGGGGGGCGCGCCGCCCTCGCACAAAATCAGGTTCTCCCGCGCCCGCGTCATAGCGACGTAATACAGGCGCCGTTCATCATCGGCCGCGCGCCTCCATTCTCCATTATCAAGGATGGCCACGTGGCGGAACTCACGTCCTTTGGCAGCGTGCACAGTCGAGACAACCAGTCGTCCACGTTCCGATCGACGTGCCTCATAACCGAACTCATAGAACATATCCAGAATGAACGCGGAGGGTACCTTGCCCTCGGGCCAAATCTCCTGCAGCTCGTCAATGAACTGCCTGAGCAGGTCCTGCCAGGGGTTGTCATCGCGCCCGCCGCGAAACCGCAGCGCAAACCAACGTGCAAGTGCCGTTGCCCGCAACGCGCGTCGCGGCTTCGCCGCGAGCAAATCCAGCAAGGCGCATCCCTCCCGAGTCTGGGTCACACGAGGCTGGCCCTGCTCGCCATCGGGCGAGCACCAGTCGACGCCTTCCAACTCGCACCAAGCGCGGATTGGATCGAGGCTTGCGCGGTTGCGTGCCAGCACCGCGAAATCCGACCAAGGCGCGCCGGCATCCAGGGCTTTGATGCGCGCAAGCTCCGCCATGACCACTTCGGCTTGACCTATGAAGTCGCCTGGAACGCCAAGCACGCACACACGCCCGTGCGCGACGGCATCCAAGTGTTGCCAGCGCCCGCCCGCAGGATCCTCGCGCCGCGTATGGTTGATTCGTATGGGATGCTCTGCTTTGAGGCGGCCGCGATTGCCGGCAATGATCTGGTTGGCGGCGGCGATGATGTTCGCGCTGGAGCGGTAGTTTTCGACCAGATAATCCGTCGCCGCTTCATACTCGCTCTGGAATCGAGTGATGAACTCATTACTTGTGGCGCGGAATGCATAGATGTTCTGATCGTCATCACCCACGGCCAGTAAGCTGAGCTTGGCGTCGCGATCCCGCAGCCGGCGACCGGCTAGGGCACTGATCAGTCGATACTGGCGCGCATCGATATCCTGATACTCATCGACGAGGATATGCCGGTAGCCGGCCAGCAGTCGTTCACGCAGCTCATCGCTGTCCGCACGGCTCTCTCCCGAGTCGCCGCCTTCCAGTAGGGCCAACGCAGACACGAGAATCGCCTCGAAGTCGATCTCGCAACCTTGCCCCGCCAGACCAGCGAGCGTGCTGCCGGTCAGGCGCAGTGCGAGGGCATGGTAGGTCAACACGGTGACGGCAGCGGCGTCTTTACTGATCAGCGCACGCAAACGCTGACGAATCTCCAAGGCGGCCGCCCGGTTGAATGCCAGCACAATAATGCTGCGCGCCGGCGCGCGCAGAACACGCACCAAATAAGCGACGCGATGCACGATCACCCGCGTCTTACCGGACCCCGGCCCAGCCAGAACGAGGCGGTTGCCATCGACACTGGCTGTTACGATCTCCTCCTGCAGCGGATGGCGCAGGTCCTCGACTATGCGCCGCCAGGATTCGGCGGTCGTCGCGCGCTCGAGTATTTCGCGCCGGCCCACGAAGTAGCGGCGGATGAACGCCATCCGCGTCATGCCGAAATAGGCGATCACGAACGCCAGGGCATCGGATAATTTCGCCAGCCCGAGCCGGGCGTACTCCTGGATGACATGAACTTGGAAGTTTTTCTGCTCGTAATGATCCTCGAGCGGCGCAAAGTCGCTGGCGCTGAAGCGGCGTTTCTTCTCGGCGGGATCGAGGCGCAAGGTCATGGCGGCCCGAAACACGCTCTTGCCGCGGTCGATGATGAGCACGCCGTTGTCGTGCAGGTACAGCAGGCCCGCCTCGATCGCGCGCAGCTCGTCTTTCAGGCCCGGCCCGACCTCCGTGTCGTTGCACAACTCGTTGCCGAGCTCCCCCAGCTTGCAGGCCACCCTCAGATCCACGCCTTGCAGTTGCGGATCGAGACGGGCGAGCAGTGTCTGTAACAGGACCGCCGCGACCGAACGGCGCCGCGCCGCGATCTCGCGTATGTTCGACCAACCACGCAAGAGTCTGACGCGCAACACCTCCCGGCGTACCACCCGGACCTCGAACAGCGCTCGCCGCACAGAGTTGCCGTCACCGAAGGGGCGCGCCAATGAACGCATCAGGGTTAAGACAGCGTCGGGCAGGCAATCGAATCCCGCCGGCTCCTTGGCTTGCTGGCACAGCGCGCGCAGGTCCATTACCTGCCAGCCATCCGCGCCTGCATCCGGGGCAAGTTCTGGCAGCAAATGCAGCAACGCTGTCTCCAACCGGATTAGCCGCGCCAATCGGTCGCTGGAGGCATCCTTGACGCCCTTTCGCAGCAAGACCGTCAAGGCGATATCGTTGGAGAGGATGCCGAGCACCTCCAACTGCTGCAGCATGCGCACGCATTGCTCCGCAGAAACCCCAAGGTGCAGCATCAGGTCATCGGTGCTGATGCCCTCATCTTCCGCCGCGTTCATGAGTCTGTGTAGCAAGTCGACATACTTGCCATGCTGGTCCGCAGAAAGCCGCGCGCGCGCGAGCCGCGCCTTGGCCGCGTCGAGCGTATCGACGCGCAGGCTTCCCGGAAAGACGCGCACATGGTTTTCGTCGCGTTGCAGGAATCTCGCCCGCTCCAGCCAGGCGATCGCGGTACGCACCCTGGTGTCGGCATCGGGGCTTGCCGCCTCGATCGCGACTTCCACTTCGTCGTCGGCGAGGATCTCGCCCGGAGTCAGCACGATTTCTGTGCTTTTTGTGCGCGCCGAGTAGCGCCGCAAGCTGCGCAGTATCCCTGCGATGTCGCGCCGCGACAGACGCGAATGGGCGCCAATCGCGAATTGCGCCTCGACGTCTTCCTCGTCGTAGAGAAGCACGCAGCGCGAATCCTGCCGATCCCTGCCGGCGCGCCCGGCCTCCTGCAGATAGTTCTCCAGTGAACCGGGAATGTCGGCGTGAAGGACGATGCGCACATCCGGTTTGTCAACGCCCATGCCAAAGGCATTGGTGGCGACGATGACCTGCAACGAACCGTCGATGAACGCCTGCTGGATGTCCTTTTTGAGTCCAGCTTCAAGGCCGGCGTGAAAGGCCGCGCAGGCCCAGCCAAGGTCCTTCAGGAAGCCGGCGATCTCCTCGCAGCGAGCCCTGCGTGAGGCGAACACCACGGCACCGCCTAGTGTCTCCTTCAGCTCGTACTCCAGCAGCTGCTGGATCAGCGGCAGCTTTCCCGCCGCCGCCACCTGCATCACTTCGTAGCGCAGGTTCTCACGCGCATGGCCGCCGTCGAACAGATCAAGCTCGATTGCCAACGCCGCGCGAAAATGCTTGCGCAGATCCTCAACCACCTCGCCGCGGGCCGTCGCGGTGAAGCAGCTTACCGGCGCCAGATTCTCGCCGTGGCGCATGCGGATGAAGCGGGAGACGTATAAGTAGTCAGGGCGAAAATCATGGCCCCATTTCGACAGGCAGTGCGCCTCGTCGAACACCCAAGCGCCAATCTCGCGATGGCGGATGGCCTCGGTGAACGTGCGGTTACGAAACTGCTCGGGAGAGACAAGAATGATGCCGATATCTCCTAGTCGGAGCTTCTCCAGCACCTCGCGCCGTTCCGGCATGCTGAGCAGGCCATTCAGTGTGGCGGCATTGAATAGACCCAGCTTGACGAGGTTGTCGACCTGGTCCTTCATCAAGGACTGCAGGGGCGAGATGATGACGGTCAGGCTGCCGTTGCGCCAGTGGCGCGACAAGCCAGGGAGCTGATAGCAAATCGACTTGCCGCCGCCGGTCGGCAGGATGGCAAGCAGCGAGCGCCCAGCGTAGGCGGCGCGCACGATATCCTCTTGCAGGGAGCCACCGTGGGCATTGCGCGGCTCGTTGCGGAATGCAGCGAAGCCGAAATACCGCCTCAGGTCACGGCGAGGATCGAGGTGCTCGCGGCAATACGCGCAAGCAGGCGCCGCACAGGAGGTGTCGCGCAGCTCTCGCTGGAGCTCGCGAACGAATGGATAGTTGAGGCGCACCCACGGCGGGATCACCGAGTTGCCACCGCTCACCCGTAACCAGGCAATGAGATAAGCCAACGGCAAGGCGCGCTCAGGCAGGACAAGGCAGTCATCGAGGACTTGCTGAATCCGGCTCGCGCAAACCTTGCCTTGTGTCAGTCGCAGCGCGGCGCGTTTGACCGCCTCGACATCAGGCGGCAACGCCCGCCGTACCAACGCGAACAAGCTACCCACACCCAAAGTAGGGTCACGCGTGAACAGATAATGGTGGCAGGCCAGTTCCTCGGGCCGCTGCGCTTGCAGGGCGCTGAATGCCTGAAATTGATCCTTCCACAGCTCAAACGCCAGCTGCGCATCGCGCAAGGGATCGCTGCGCGCATCATGGACCAGCTTGTAGTCTTTGATCAGACGGTGATACGGGTTCTGTGGAAACGCGATTGGCGAGAGCAGCAACGTATCGACAACGGGCAAGGCGTGCAGGCGTAGCTTGGGGAAATGCCGCTGCAACACCAGCAGATCGTGGCGCAGCACGTTGTGCCCGACCACAAACGCGGCTCCTTCCGTCAGTGCGTCGAGATCCGCTGCCAGGCGCTTGGCACGCCGCACGCTTGCAACGCAGAGCTCGCCACCCGTATCGCAACGCCACGCGGCCAGCTTGCGCAGCTCGAACGGATCGTCAAAAGCGGTCTCGATATCGAGGCACAGTGCCTTGGGTGCAAATGCGCGCGCATTAACTGAATCATTGGCAGAGCTCATCACGCAAGTCACACTGTACCAGGGTTCTCGGAATTGGAATCTGCGACCGGATCATGTCAGCGGCGCTTCCGGTAGATCCTATCAACATAGGCAGGCTATGCTTTCTATACACTGATTGCGTGGAGGTTGCGGAGCCGGTATGAGCATTCAAGTCGAATTGTCCGATCTGGCGGTTACCGTAGCGCGGTATCGCTTCGCCTACCTGCTCACGGTTAGCGACGAAAGCTTGCCCCATGCGTTGGCGGTGACACCCGCGGTGGACGGGGATGCGCTCACGGTCGACGGCATCGGGCGGCACACCCAGAACAATCTCCTTGCGCGGCCCGGTGTCACCCTGGTCTGGCCACCTGAGTCAGTAGACGAATACTCGCTGATCGTCGACGGACAGGCGGCGGCAAGCGGAGAGAAATCGGTGCGAATCACCCCGATTCGAGCCGTGCTGCACCGGCCCGCGCCGCGGCCGGGACCCGTCGCCGAGGGCGCTTGCGGCTCGGACTGCGTCGAGCTGCCGCTGCGCACAGAGCCGAGCAGCGGCTGAATCGGGACGATCCCGACTAGAGACCACGGCGGGCCTACCTGTTCCGCCGTGTCGGTTTATCTCGAATGACCTGCTCAGACCTTGCGCGGACGGCCGCCCTTGCGTCCATTCTGCCGCGCACTGCTCGCCTTGGCCTCGCTGCGAGCGCGCCCACCGGCGGCGCCCAATTGGGCCGCCATCCACTGCCGTGTTCCGAACACGCCCTGCAGCAGCGCCGGCACGTAGAGGTCGGCGTCCAACTTCGGCCAGTGCAAACCCAGCCCGGCAGGGCTGATCTCGACCTCGGCCAGATCCGTCGCAGCAGCGCCAGCCAACCCTTCGGCCAGGCGGGGCGGAAAAGCCAGCTCAAGGCCGGAGTCGAGCCGCACGACGATACGTGACGTACGGCGGTCGTATCGGGCCGAAATGGCGCGCGCAGCGCACTGTACGGCTGCCATGCGCTGCTCGGCCTGCGCGAGCTTGTGCTCAGTAATGGCCATGAATCTTCCTCCATTCATCACATAAGGTAGCCAGCTCCATCGCCAACGCGGATCTGATGCGGCCCACTTCAGGGCGACTGAATCTATAGCTCTCGCGCAGCTCCGGCGGGCCATCCGGGCAATGCAAAATGAAAACGGCCTCGCCCTTCTGTCCGATCACGTGGGCATGCGCGGGTCGATGATCGTTCGGATAGATTACGACCCGCAGGCCGTCAATACGCAGGACGGTGGGCATAGCACCCAGGTTACTATAAACCTAACCGGTTGGGAATTGCCGCAGCCTCCTATAAGAGACCTCGAAGAACCGCATTTTGCATAGTCGTCCCGGCGCACATCGGCTAACCACTCGCGCGGCACGCCGTAGCTCAGCAGATCATCATCGGAAATGTCAGCAAACAGGAGCGGCTTCGGCGCAGCCGGCTACTCGGTCTCCACGTTGTATGGAATCGCGATCTTACGAACGGTTTCCCGCACCTCCACCAGCTGCGCCACACCGGTTGTCGGATGCGTTTCCAGCTTGCGCCGCTCGGCACAGCGGTAGGCGGTGTCATGGTGATCGACGTAGCACAGCAACAGGCTCGCGTCGGTCCGATGAACGATCAGCCGGATATTGCAACTGACCCGCACTGACCAAAAGTTGGCACCCTTGGCATGGTCGAGCTTGTGAAAGCTCATGCCGGGATTGGCCGGGTTTATCTGCAGATCAAAGGCGGTGGTCTTGACCGCCTTCTGCTCCTCGCCGGTCAGCTTGGCAAGGCTGTCGGTGAGGGTGTCGGCGATGCGGAAGTTCATAATTTAGCCGCCATGTCAGGCGACGAGGCGCCGCAGGCCATCTCGTAACTTGCAGAAGCTCAGTGACTCGTTGTGTTCAACCTTCATCCGCAGACCAATCTTCTCCGCCCATTCGTGCTTGATGTTTCCGGGCCGTGGCCAGCCCGCCGCCCTAACAGCCTGCGAACCGCCCGGATAGATTGCCTCCGCCAACAACTCCCATGTGCCACATACGCTGTCTTGCTGATAGCGTTTAAGCAGCTGCACCTTGGCCTTTGGATACGCGCCCAAAAGAGCAGAACGATCACCCAAATACCAAGCCTCTATTTCCTCAATGGCTAATCGAAACAGGGTATTCGGAGCAGGGTCGCACTCTCGAAGCGTTGCCTGCAGCTCTCCCAAGAACACTTTGCAGTCGCGCCTGTCGCTGTCAGCAATCACCACCACAGCATCAATGCCAGGAGTCTTACCATAGCCGCGCAATAATCGCGGCAATTGATCCAGTAACACCCGCTTGGCCGGATCAGCCTTGGGCGAAAGCCCGGCAGGGAGGTGTCCGATACCTCGATAGGGATGTACTCGCCAGGTGTGGGGGTTACCGTTCCCTCCAATAAGCTGTGGTAGCAACGTCTCGATCAGCCGAGCACCAGAGCTATCCTCCACCAGCACTTCAATGTGCATTGTTTACCCCGCATCCAGATAATCGCTGTACCAGAGTCCGCCCAGCGGCAAACCTTCATCTACGAGGTTTTTTACCAGGTCCAGATCAGACACACGACGGATGGTCGAAAAGCCGTCAATCCCCTTCTCAAGAATCCAGACTTCGTTCGGGGACAGCGCATCCACAAAGTAGGGTTGATGGGTAGTGACAAAAATCTGCGGGGCTCCCTTTTTCCCGGTGGCATGGCTGCGCAACTCACTGGCGAGTGAATCCAGCAAACGATGGTAAAGGCCGTTTTCGGGTTCCTCTATGCAGATAAACGGAGGTGGATCAGGGTCTTCCATCAACAGGAGATAAGCGAATGTTTTCAGAGTGCCGTCTGACATCTGCCCGGCGTAAAACGGATCGGCAAAAGCGCCGTCGTTGAACTGCAAGAGCACGCGTTTGTCCTGCGTCTCGATGGTCCTAATGGTCGCGATTCCGGGAATTTTCTTCGCAATCCGATCAAGGATGGACTGGAATCGGGCCTTGTGCTCACGTTCCATGTACTGCACTACATTTCCGATGTTGTCACCATGGATATTGAGGTGACGTTGAGCCCCAGCCGATGGGATGGAGCGCGCAGCATCCGGATGGAAATACGACAAGAACCATCCTTTTAGAAAGTCGCGAAAGCGCTTGATCCGAGGGTGTTCTTTCAACGTGCCCAGGGTTGCGATACCTAGCTGCCGCAGGTCAGTCAGCTCGACGTCCTCCTGTGCGCGATCCTCCTCGACGCCAACACTTTCTACCGCCTCCTCGCCTGCCCAAACCTTGCCTTTGCCGTGGTGCAAGCGGAGAAAGGGAAACGGCCTCCCATGCTTCTGCCCCTTGCGGCGTTGCTTCAAGACCTCCGATTCCACAAAGGGTCGGCTGCTGCCATCTAAGTTAATTGCCAGCTCGTAGGTGATCGGCCGTTCGTTCTTGGCTTCGCGGTAATAGATCTCGAACCGCATCGGATCGTTCGTGCCGAGTGAACGCATGCGCTCGAATCCGCCACGCTGCTTGGCATCACAGGCGCCCTCCACATCGGTTGACAGGCAATCGGCGACGAAACCGAAGGCGTCAAACAATGTGCTCTTGCCAGCACCATTCTTGCCGATCACTACCGTGAACGGCGACAACGGTTCGCCCTGCTGTTCGGTCGACAGTTTGCCGAGTGTCACGTCGCGCAAGGCGCGGAGGTTCTGTACTCGGAAACCTTCTATCAGTGCCATGGTGTGATCCTCTCAATGCCCTTATTGTCGTTCATTGCGCCACCTTGAACACCTTCATCACCTCATCCCCAAGGTGGTTGATGACTTTGACGGCGATGCGGCCGGATTTGGGTTTGTCGAAAGGGCGGGAGGTGTCGCTGTTTAGGGTCGCCCAGGCTTCTTCGTTGATTTCGGCTTTTAGGGTGGTCTTGAGCGCCTTGTAGGGGTCATTGGCGCCGAGGAAGTAGGCTTGGCGGACGAAGAAGCTTTCTTCGTTGTAGTCGGTGTCGATGAACCAGCAGGCGATGCCGTCGGCGCCGTCGCTGCGGACTTCGCCGGTGTTGGGGTGGAAAACATCCACTCCGTGGATAGTGACTTGTGAATAGTCGATAGTGGTTAGCGGAGAGCGGAGAGTGATTTTATTAGCGCGTGCAGCATCTTGTTGATCTCTATGCAGGTGCTCAATAAGCTCGCGGAAGTCGCTTCGCTGAGATATCCCAGCCTTTCGGATAAAGTCAGAAATGTTTCCAGTTCTGCTAGCGAGCCCCGCGCAATGCCAAGCGACTGCAGAAACTCCCCCGTCGTTTTGCGTGCCTGCCCTTCCGCTATGTTTGCCGGAATCGAGGTTGCCGCCCGCCGCATCTGTGAGGTAATCCCAAACTTCTCTTCGTGTGGATAGGTACGCGTAATCTCGTAAATCCACACCGCCAAGTCCATTGATTTCTTCCAGACAATCAGCTCCCGATACGAGCTTAAAGATTTCATACGGCGCCACCCAGGCTCCAGAACTATCCACTAACCACTCTTCACTAGCCACTGTAATATCCGGCTCGCCGAAGATGACGAACAGATTGCCCTTGCCGGTGTTTTTCAGATCTTCGGCCATGTGTAGGTCGGCGTTCATGCGCGCTTTCAGTACCGGGATGCGGCCGAGCTTGTTGAACTCCGAGGCATGAGCGTCGTAGTTGAAAGCGCAGGTAATCAGCACGTCGAAATCGGCGTCGCCGGCTTCGCGGGCGGCGGCGACGAGATCGGGGCGGGAGACGGTGCCGAATTCAGGGCCTACGAATATCGCTGCGCGATATTCGTTAGTGGTTAGTGAATAGTTGTTAGTGGATAGTGGGTTGCGCTCGCTTTGCTCGCGCTTTTTCTCGCTATTCACTAGCCACTGCCCACTATCTTCACTGGCCGCGAAGCGGCCCTCGGCGCAGACCAGATCGCCAGGCCAGGGGGTGAGCGAGGTGAAATCGATCTTGTCGTCCTTGTGTGCCTGCTGCACGCCGGCCGCACGCAGATTGTCCAAAATCATGGAGGTAAAATCGTGCGCCGCACCATACTCCGACGCGCCGCCACTAGCCACTGACCACTGGCCGCTATCCACTAACTCATCGTTCTCGTCAACGCCGAGCACGCGGTGCGGGGATAGGCTTTCAACCGTGAACGGGCCGGCGACGCGAACCTTTTTGTTGTCCGGATAGGGTTTGTCGTAGAGGTATTCGTGCTCGGCCTTGGCGGCGATGGAGGCGTCGATTTCGCGCTGGCGCGCGACCCTCGCCTGCCAGAACTGCTCGTGCAGTGGCTTTGCTTCGGCTGGCGAGTTGTGTGGAAACTCACGCGGAATCTCCCATTCGGCGAGGGAGTGGTTAGTGGTCAGTGGCTTGTGGTTAGCGGGACGCCGCCGCTGCTCGTTTGGTCTTTTCTCACTATCCACTATCCACTTGCCACTAATCACTCCGCTGATCTGCTCAAGGAGCGGCGCGATCTTGAGCTGCCAGCGCTCCCAGATGACGTCGATCTCGGCGTTGTTGGCGATGGACTTCAACGTGATGTGCGGCACGCGCTCGTAAACGAAGCCGTGGGCGATGTTGCCGTAGGTGGGGGTGCTCTTGCGCACGCTGCGGGTGATCTCTGCTTCCTTCTTCTGGCCTTCCGGCGAGTCGGCCAGCAGGTAGTACGGATAGCGCGCGCCCATGATGCGCGCACGAGCCAAGGCCAGCGCCACGCGCGAGGTGTCGATGGTGATCCAGCGGCGGCCCCATTGTTCGGCGACATAGGCGGTCGTGCCGGAGCCGCAGGTTGGGTCGAGGACGAGGTCGCCGGGATCGGTAGTCATGAGGATGCATCGCTCGATGACTCGCCCAGAGGTTTGCACCACATAGTTCTTTTCCTCAGAGCGACTGGAAAACTTCGTATCGCCCCAATAGTTGCTTCGCCTCGCTACTGGGTAGTCGTCGAAGAATCGAACGTAACTCAACATTTTCCCTCGAAGCTCGATCCTTCCGCCTCGAATTAGACGCGCCATACCTTCCTGCCCGGTCTTCCAATAGCCTGTGGTCGGTCTGAACTGATGCCTTTCAAATGGCACGGGAAAATCGCCCGGGGGACGCTGAGACACGATATTATCTTGCCGATAGAGTCGAACCTGCTGACTCATTTTCTCCCAATTTGAGAGGCCGCCAGCTTCTAAAATGTGCAACTCGCCGCGGTCATCTCGATACCTCCGGTATTCTCGCTGAATGCTTTCATCGCCGCCCTTGCTTCTTAAAATCTCGCGATATTTGAGTTTGGATTTGTCTTTAGCGTATAAAAGTACAAAATCACATGTGCTCGAAATAAAGTCCGTTGTTTGAGCGCTCGTTTTGTCGACGACGATCTCTGAAACAAAATGTGAATCCCCAAACACCTCATCCATCACCGCCCGTACGCGGTGCACATTCTCATCCCCAATCTGCACAAGAATCGACCCGGAATCGGTCAGCAGATCACGGGCCACCGTCAGCCGATCACGCAGATAAGTCAGATAGGAATGGATGCCGTCGCGCCAGGTGTCGCGGAAGGCCTTGACCTGTTCCGGCTCGCGGGTGATGTGGGCGGCATTGCCGTCCTTCACGTCGCGGCTGGTGGTGGACCACTGGAAGTTGGAGTTGAATTTGATGCCATAGGGCGGATCGAAGTAGATGCACTGGACCTTGCCGCGCAGGCCCTCGCGCTCGGCCAGGCTGGCCATAACCTGCAGTGAATCGCCGAGGATCATGCGGTTCTGCCAGCTGCCCTCGTACTGGTAGAAGTC
This sequence comes from Nitrococcus sp., assembly GCA_030452365.1. Taxonomy (GTDB): domain Bacteria; phylum Pseudomonadota; class Gammaproteobacteria; order Nitrococcales; family Nitrococcaceae; genus Nitrococcus. Next base: position 1,728 of record JAKDMK010000021.1, on the reverse strand, counting down.
GGTCTTGTCGGCGCCTTCGGGCAAGCCGTTGAAGTCGGAGTACAAATCAAGCTGTTCAGCTTGACTTGAGTGGTTAGTGGGTAGTGGTGAGTGACCAGCGGATCCCGCGCGCTTGCTATCCACTAACCACTGACCACTATCCACTGATCGCCGACGTAAGTCGTCGATCAACGCCTTCGGGTGGACCTTTTCCTGTATGTACAGCGGCGGCGCGTTGATCACCAGGTCGGACCAATCCTGCTGGTCCTTGCCGCGCCAGATGAGTTGCGGGTCCAGGTCGCGGTTGCGCTCGTGCTTTTCCTCGTCCAACCCCTTAGTGCCGCGCGCATAAACCACCTTGACCGGCGCCTGTTCCTCCTTCTGCATCACCGACTGGTACTCGGCGGTGGGAATGTTCTTGCGCTTGGCCTCCTTGTGCTTGAGGGTGGCGACGATTTTGGGAGCTTTGAGCTTGCGCGCCATGCTTGGCAACCTTTTCAAATATCGATTTCGTGCCTTTCCTTAACTACCGGAATCCGCTAGTTCAGGATCCCGGGTTTTCTTTAACCAGGCGATGTGCCCCTCACGGATCGAGGGCGTCGGGCTTCTTCAGGGATTTCTTGTGCTCCGAGGCAAGCCGGCGCTCGACCTTCTTTACGTCCTCGGCGGCCGGCAGGTGCTCGGGGCGGATGCCGCGACTGAGCAAGGTGTCACGCACGGCCTTGTTGTTAGTGACGTGCTCCTGCGAGATAGCCTTTTCGCTGCCGAGCCTGCGCTCGCGCGTGTTGTGGATAGTGATCTCGGTGGCGAAATCCTTGGCCTTGAGGATGATGGTGGGCGCGAAGTCGGCCAGCGGACGGCTGGCGGGCACCTTCCAAGTGGCCTTCATGGCGTGCGTGGACTTGCCGAACAACGCCTGGTCACCTTTGCTGCGAATCAGCGCGAAGTCCTGATTGCCGCCGGTTTGTTCATAGATGACGCCGGAGAGCTCCTTTTCCGTCTGGGTGAGCTTGTGGCGGGCGGAAACGCGCTCGGCTTCGAGCAGGCGCTGCTCGATCAGCTCGGCGCGGCGGGTCTGGATGGCAAAATAGGTCTGGGCGAAGGCGACGGCCTCCTTCCTCGGATCGCCATTCTGGGCGATGAGGTAGCAGGCGTAGCGGGTGAGCATGATGTCGTCAATGGATCTCTCTGCCCCTTTTGCCAAAGCGATCATTTTGTTGACGTCAACAAAATGATCGGAGACTGCATGACCTGAAACCTCACAAGATATTTTTGCTTTTGAAATCACAGTTTTGCTAAAATTCCGCCATTCAGCATAGCCAAGCAGGTACTGCAGGTCACGCGCCAGCCAGTACTCGACACCGCCTTCCGTCCGTTGTGCATGGGCCTCGAAATTTTCGGTGAGTGACTGAATCAGTTCCGTTTTCATGCGGTGACCTCCGTTTCTGCGTTGTTCGTGGCGTTTTGGATCATCCTGTCGAACTCGGCCTCGATCTTCTTGGCGAAATCCTCCTGCATCGCATACACGTCGGTGAATTCGGCGAAAGCCCAGCGACCGTGCATGCCCAGATGGTTCACGCCGGGTACCCAGTAGGTGTCCATCGTGGATTTTTTTTCCTTCGCGTCCTCGCGGCGGTAACCCTTTATCTCGACGATGAGATTGAGCGGGTCGTCGTCGCCGTTACCGTCGTCCACCTGCACGATGTAGTCGGGTCGGTAGATGCGGCTTTGCGATCCGAAGCGGTACGG
>JAKDMK010000142.1 GCA_030452365.1 Nitrococcus sp. | reverse complement strand
CGCCTGATAGCCCTCGGCAGCGGCAGCTTTGCTTGCATCGTAGCTGATCGCCATGGGCAGAAAGTGGTATTGCAGGTTTGGCCAGCGCATGCCCGACTCGCTGCGGATAAAGCCGCCGGATTCGAAGTGATTGGTGGCGCCGAGACCCTTGCGGAACAGCAGCCACTGCAGGCCGATCCGAGCCCGGTTCCAGGGTTTCAAGGTGCGGTGCAGCGTGATCGGTTGCTTGCACGCGTACTGGATATAGACCTCGAGGTGGTCCTGAAGATGCGCCCCGACACTGGGCAGATCCTGACGTACCTCGATACCGTGGGCACGCAGATGCTGCGCCGGTCCCAGACCCGAGAGCAAGAGCAGCTGTGGGGAGTTGATGGCGCCGGCGCAGAGCAGCACCTCGCGCTCGGCTATGACCGTGCGCACGTTGCCGCCGTGCTCGATCTCAACGCCGCGCGCGCGAATGCCCGCGAAGACTACCCGGTGCGCGTAGGTACGCACCTGGATCGCGAGATTCGGCCGGTGCATGATTGGCCGCAGATAGGCGTTGGCCGTCGAGGCGCGCACACCCTTGCGGGTGGTCATGAACATGGGACCGAAGCCTTCCTGCTGATAGCCGTTCATATCGGCGGTATAAGGGTAGCCGGCCACGATCCCCGCCTCGATGAAGGCGCGGTAGAGCGGGTTTTGCATCGAACCCGTGGTGACGCGCAGTGGACCGCCGCTGCCGTGGTAATCGCTCGCCCCCTGGTCGAAGTCCTCGGCCTTCTTGAAGTAGGGCAGAACGTGCCGATAGCGCCAGTCGGGTAGGTCGAAGTCCTCGGCCCAGGCTTCGTAATCGAGGGCGTTGCCACGCACATAGGCCATGCCGTTGATGGAAGAGGAGCCGCCCAATACCCGCCCGCGCGGGCAGTAGATTGCCCGGTTGTCCATGAACGGATCGGGCTCGGTTTGGTAGAACCAGTTGTATCTGGCATTGGCGAGCGGACGGGCGAACGCCGCGGGCATGTGGATGGAGAGGCCGCGGTCCATGGGACCGGCCTCGATCAGCAGCACCGAGACGCTCGGGTCCTCCGTGAGCCGGTTGGCCAACACGGCACCGGCGGAGCCGGCGCCAATGATCACGTAATCGTAAGTCGTCACCATAATGAATAAGGGTAGATCGTGAGAGCGAAGCGAGCCACGATCTACCCTTATTCGTTACGCAGCGCCCGGCCTTTGTCGTCTATGCTGACGCGAACGTTGTTGTCTTTGACTACCTTGGTAGAGGATTCGCGATGGAAAATACCCCACGGGCCGATTGGCAACAACACGCGAGCGGCAATGGACCGTGCGGACGCTGTCCTGGGGGATTTCCCTATCCGTGTCCGTGCGGAGGCCGGGTGCACGGCGAGTTACTGCAAATCCCCGATAATGGCTTTATCCAGCTCACGCGCTGTGAGCGCTGCGAGGGGCTGGCGGACCCCTGAGGCGGATCCGTGAATGGCCGCTAGGATGGGGTTCAGCCGAAGAGCACTCGAACTGGCTCCTAAATAGGCCGACGGGGTGTCATCAGAGCTGCTCTGCCAAAAGAGGCTGGTCGGCGCTTTGTTCGGCCAGGGATCGCACGATTTCCCCGATGAGATCCGGGCCGCGGTAGACGAATCCGCTGTAGATCTGAACGAGATCGGCCCCTGCCTTTATTTTCTGCACCGCGTCCGCGCCGCAAACGATCCCGCCGACCCCGATCAGTGGTATGCGACCCTCGAATGCCACGCTCAAGCGGCGCAGGACCCGGGTCGAGCGCTCCAGCAAAGGTGCCCCGCTTAGGCCGCCGCCTTCATGGGAATAGCGTAGCCCTTCTACACCCTCGCGCGACAAGGTGGAATTGGTCGCCGTGACTCCGTCGACTGCGTGTTCCAGCAACTGTTGCGCAAGCACATCGATCGCCCCGTCATCGAGATCCGGCGCCACTTTGATTACCAGGGGAACATAGCGCTCATGCTGTAGTGCTAGATGGCGCTGCTCCGCCTTCAGGGTAGAGAGTAGCTCATCGAGTAGTATCCCGTGCTGGAGCGTACGTAGCCGGGGTGTATTCGGCGAGGAGATATTGACGACGACATAGCTCGCGAGCGCATAGACCTTGCGTAAACCGATGACGTAATCATCGACCGCCCGCTCCACGGGCGTATCGGAGTTCTTGCCGATGTTGATTCCCAGAACACCAAGATAGCCGGATCGTCGCACTTGGCGGACAAGATAATCGACGCCTTTGTTATTGAAGCCCAAACGGTTGATGAGCGCCCGGCGCTGCGGAATGCGGAATACGCGGGGCTTGGTGTTGCCCGGCTGCGGCCGGGGCGTCACGGTACCAAGCTCGATGAATCCGAATCCGAGCTGACCGAGCGCGCTGATACAATCGCCGTTCTTGTCCATGCCCGCGGCAAGACCAATAGGATTAGGAAATTCAAGCCCCATGACCTTGCACGGCATGGCCGTGACCCCCCGCGCGCCCAGTAGGCAACCGGCCCCGAGCGGTGCGGTTGCCGAGAGCAAGCGCAGGGTGGCATTGTGAGCCCGCTCCGGCTCCATAAGAAATAACGCGTTACGAATAACCCCGTACACCCCATCCCACATATTTGCCTACCTTGTCACAGGCAACAATCTCCTTAGACTCAGATAGTGCCGAGCCCGCCTGACGCAAAAAGTGAACAGTTCCTCATGCCGCGCTTAGGCATGCCATAACCTAGCGCGAGTAGTGTGCGCTGGGATATGGGCCGCAACCGCGCGGTGAAGATGAAAAACAGTGCGCGTGCGGGCCAGGCCGACGGCCGCGAGATAGAATGCTTTTGCGAGCAGCCCCGGAGTGAGAATCATGGCGTCCGGGGCCGGCCACATAGGCGGCGAGAACGTCTATATCGCCTCGTGCCCTTGCTAGCGCTCGCGTAGCAGCATGGACTGGCGCTGCAGTAGATGCTGCACCAAGAGCTCACGATCGCTGCTGCGCAGAAACTGAAATCGCACGCCAACATTGAATCCGGCTTGCTTACCGCTCTCGCCGCAGCGCACCACCTGGGCAAAGGTGTGTAGACCAAACCCGGTGGCTGGGACCATGAGCCGTATATCGAGCGCTTGACCGACTTCAAACGCCTGCGTTGTGCCAAAACCCATACCGTCAGCACCGATATCCACCGCGACGGGTTCCGGGCAGTGACTGCCAAGCTCGTGCATCATCAACACCTCGATCACCCGATCGAGCTTGCGGTCGAGAGTTTCGATGAGTTGAGCGGTTACCGGCGATTCCTGCTCGCCCTGGCGACGCAGTACCGCTGTCTGCTGGCGCAACTCGTCCATTTCCTGCGCCAAGGTAAAGGCGCTCGACATGTCCTGGGCGTACTGCCGGCGGCGAAGCTCGACTTCCTGTCGGGAAAGTCCCTGGTAGGCAAGCAGCACCTCATCATTGACGCGAAAGTTCTCGCGCCGTTCCCCTGGCTGTCGATCAACCACCCTTATTTTCTCCTGCAGCGCTCGAACCGAGCACCTCGATGACCTTACGAGTCGATTGTAAACCATTGTCAGGTCCATGAAACGCGAGGTTCCCGCCCAGCGGCCAGCGTTTGCTGTGATAGCATGAGCCCGTGATGCTACGCAGGCACCCAGTTAGGAAGAACGACACGATCTCGCGATTATTGACGCAAATGATGTGAGCGGCTGCTCAGCTCGAGGACAAAAGACCCGTGCTCGGCCTCGCGCCGGGGTAACCTCTATCCGGCTCGGTAAGGTTCATGCGAGCCATGCAGCAATGGCCCAGATGATGGCAGGTGAGTCTCTAAGTGCACGGTTGCAGGCCATCCTAGCCCAAGTCCGTCCGGATTTGGTGCTGGTCATTGGCGATTCCTTGCTAGCCGCCACGCAAGCGCTCGCGGGTTGCCGGGGGTCGATCACTTGCCTTTCCAGCTCTGGCGCAGCAAAAGAGTTATCCGGTCTAGAGATCCACGACCTGGCCCTGGTCTGGGCCGATGCCGCCTTAGCCGAAACGGAAATAGCCATTTTGCTCTCACGCCTGCGCGATATTTATGCCCGCAAGGTGCTGGTGATCGTGCCGTGCGACCTGAGTAGCGGCTCCTGGAATCGGCGCTCGCTTGTCCGTCTTGGCTTTACGCCCTACGGCACCGCCGTAGATGAGGCGGGTGAGCAGCTGTTTCTCTACCAATTCGATATCGCAACCTACAAGACCACTCCTGACTGGTTGTCCTCCAACAACTGGGCTAATCCTGAGCTCTGGGACAAGTACCGCTGGTGAGCGGCACCGAGGACAAAGCGTAGATAGGCCCCCTGCATGCAGACTCAAACCTCAATTGGAATTGACTGGACGTGCAGGCACGAGGAGTCGATTCCTGATACGCTCGCTCGCATGCAGGCACGGTCGACAATAATCACCAAGATCGCGAAGCTTAGCGCACGTGATCAACGCCTGATCTCGTCCTACCGTGGATGTCGATCTGGCAGCCCACCTCGGTGCGGGACGAGAGGCCGCGGTCGTGGCGCTGGAACGCGCGGGGCTTAGGAAGACGGGTGAGTTCCGCCACAGCGTCAACTTTCGCCATGCCAGCGGCGAGCCCGTTCGGCTTGCCTTTGATCCGGACTTCGACCCGATTATCGAGAGCGCTGAGACCTTTCAGGTTGCAGGCCTACGGATCGCTGTGGTGCGTAAAGAGGATCTGGTTCTAATGAAGCGGCGTGCGGCCGGAGATCCGTCGCGCCGCAAAAGCAAGCGCCTGCGCGACCAGGCGGATATCGAGCTTCTCTTGGGTGACGTGCCCGATCCTGACGAAGGCTGGTGAGCTCGCCGCCGCTACGCGGCAGCGAATAGGGCGACGGCGCAACAAGGCCCTACTGGCTTTGCACGACCGCTACCTCATCCGTACCCCGGCGGAATCTTGGGCGGCGCACGAGGGACTCTGAACGCTCCGTAGCTCGGTAGGGGTGAGCTTGCGAACCCCAACGTTTCCGTCATTTTGCTTGATCCCAGGTGTTGAGTTTATTTTATCCACTGCTACGCTTGCTTTTAAATCACCGCGCAGAAAATATCAATTTGATTAACCAGCACGGCCTTTTTCCGCTCAGAATAATTGACACTGAAGAAACGCGTCCGACCGGTAACATCCGCCCGCCGATACCGAATTCATTCCTCATTCCAATCGTAGGTCTGGGTGACGAAAAAACCACAACGCGATCCCAGCTAAAAAATTTCCAGGCTTCGTACCTCACCTCAGCCTACGCGGGCTTCCACAGAATCTCTGGCGTGCCATAAGTCCATATGGATCACGGTCTGATCAAAACATTTGGCACGACAATCTGCTGATCCGTTTTCATTCGGCTCGTCGCTGGCGGATTTGGTATATCACAAAAAACTCTGCTACAGTAGCAGACGTGTCGCTTGGAACGGGAGGTCCTGCATGCTAACGAAAACATTAGATCAGCATATTGAAATGAGCCTCGATATTGCAGGGGGAAAGCCTCGTATTGCGGGCCATCGTATTACTGTGCGCGATATTGTCATATGGCATGAACGGTTGGGCAAGGGTGTCGACGAGATTGCCAGCGAATACGGCCTGACGCTGGCCGATGTTCACGCCGCGCTCGCGTACTATTTCGATCATCGCTCCGATATCGACAAAGATATAGCTGACGGCAAGGCATTTGCTGAGTCCCTACGCCAAGCCACGCCCTCTAAGCTCAAGCAAAAGCTGAATGCCGAGGAAAATTAGGTTCTATCTCGACGAGCACGTTCCCAGAGCCGTTGCCCAAGGCTTACGCGAACGAGGTGTTGATATCAAGACAGAGTGGTTGAGGCAGGCCTTCTCAGCGCATCGGATGACGCTCATATGCAGCGAGCCCGTGCTGAACGGCGCGTCATCTTTACGCAAGACAGTGATTTCCTCCGTCTCCATGGCGCTGGAAATCCTCATTGCGGTATCGTGCATGCTCCACAAGGAACATCGATTGGAGCAACCATTCATGGTTTGATGCTACTCCACCAGGTCCTTGATGCTGACGAGATGGAAGGACACATCGAGTTTCTATAAGAACGCCCCGTGCCACGCTCTCTTTGTCCTCTCTGAGAGTAGTCCTCACGACCTCCCACACGTTTCTGGTTTGCAGGCTACGGTTGGCCACTGCGCCTTGACGACATCACCTTCATGTGCCGCGAGTCAAATTGCAGCAGGCGCACGTCTGCGCCGGAGTCCTAATTCGCGCCTACCGGATCGAGGATGACGAGCTTATCGCAGTACAGCGCTGCCACTTTCAGCAGCCGAGGCTGCGCGTTGGTGAAGGACGCGCGGGGGGTGGCAGTAAAGGTTGTATTCAGTGGTTGCCATCGCTGTCGCTCAGTGGCTGTTGATTGCCATTGTTCATATTCGTGGTCCGTCCCGAATGGCACTTAGTTAAGCTGTACCTCACTGATATTGCGCATAAGTGACG
>JAKDMK010000559.1 GCA_030452365.1 Nitrococcus sp. | reverse complement strand
CGGTTTCTCCCAGCTGAACGTTGAATTTACCACCGGGTAAGCAATGCGGCAGTGCGGCAGAATGAGCGCATGCCTCAGAGCGCGCAAAGCCGCGCTCCGGCGTGCTCCAGGGTGGGATCTGCCTTGGCGAAGCAGAACCACGGCAGAACATTTCTCCCGATACCCCCGGACACATCGCTCTGCCATATTCGTTGTCAAGCTCGCGGGCTTGCGGCTGTGTATCCTGGGGGATTCATATGCCCCATGAAGATTGAGGCCACCCCGACGTATACTGCCTGAATTGATAGCCTCAAAGATTTGGCCGGTCGTGCGCGCATTCAGGCTCGCGTCGAGTGTCTGGCGGCGGGCAATGCCGGCCGACACCAGGTTCTCAAGAGCGGCGTGTGCGAACTCCAAATTGACGTTGTCCCCGGCTGCCGGGTTTATTACACGACGCGCGCCAACGAGCTGACGATCCTGCTCTGCGGCGGCGACAGCGCCCGGGCCAAGGGTATGAGTGAACTGGCGCGTGCAACCGGTTTGGGCCGGGAGAGCCTCTACAAGGCCCTGTCCGGCGAACGCAACCCGGAGTTCGGTACCATCCTCAAAGTACTGAAGGCGTTGGGTTTGGAACTGCATGCAACGGTGGCAGGAGCGCAAATTCATAGGGTGTCAGGCCCAACGAATAAGGTTAGATCGTGCGAGTGAAGCGAGCCACGATCTAACCCTATTCCTTATGTAGCTGGAGGTCTACGCGTGGGCAAAGCAAGTCGGCGGAAGCGCGAGGCGCGCGAGTGGAAACAGGTGGCTCTGGCACAACTTGGATCCAAGACCATGGAGCCAGGGATTCGGGTTGTTACCCGCCATAGTGGACCAAAGGTCTCGGGCGCGCTCGGTGATTTGATTAAACCGTATGTGTACGGAAACATGCAAATTGAGGAGTATCGAAAATTGGCGGCGATCGGCGCACTGGCATGGAACATTGCCATTGCGCCGGATACGATGCCGGACGATTCTCTTCAGAGACTCCTGGTGGGCGCTGGAGCATCGAAAGAGGCGACTTTGCAGGGTCTTATTGAGGAGCTGAAAAAGCGCAAGCAACAATTGTTCCCGGACGATCGACGAATCATTGTACGCACTGAAGTGCGCGAGCAGCCCGATGGCAGCTTTTACCTCGTGGTAGCGGCTGACGCGCCCGACGAGGCGGCAGCCGAACTTGCGCCGCTAGGGCTGCCCTAGCGGCGGCGGAATCGATAACCTCCGTGGCGATGACCTTGGAAACATTGGCGATCGAAATGGGATCTCCAAAAGCGCGGGTCATGAGACCAATAACCATGGCGGAATCCACCACCTCGGTAGTAGCGCTGTCCGCGTGGGTATCCGTATGCGTAATCGCCATGCCGATAACGATCGTGGCGGCCTACGGGAAAGGAATAACGATACTTGTAGTAATGCGGACCGTAGCGATAGGAAAAGCTATAGGTTGCCTGCGGTAACACGGGCCGGCGGCCGAAATAACCGTCGGCGTGCGCCGCAGATGACCCAGCGCACGCCGCGCTGAACACTGCGCCCGCCATGATTAGCGGCAACGCTAACCGTATCTTTGTCATAACTCACCTCCTTCTGATTCCCTAGCAGACATCAAGCCGGGACAGGCCCGCGGCTTTGGGTTGATGGTGCGTGCCGTTCCCTGAACCGTAGCTGAATGAGTCGGTTCAGTGTTGTTCAGCATCGGTTCAGCTCGCGCACGCTAGGTTGAGTAGCGTGCCGATGACCAGTCGGCTGCCAACCAAAGAGGAAAGGAAGGAGGTCTAGCGATGAGCAAGCTGCTAAAAATCGCGGTATTCACGGCATGCGCCAGCCTTGTTCCAGCCGCCCAGGCCACCGACTACGGTCCTTACGCTACGGATTACGCCCGGGTGATCCATGTAGAGCCAATTTATCGCGAGGTGGCGGTCAGCACACCGCAGCGGCAGTGTTATGACCAGCCGGTTTACCATCACTATCGGTCCAACGGGGGTGGCAATGGCATGCTGGGTGCCGTCGTGGGCGGCGTCGTGGGTGGTG
>JAKDMK010000558.1 GCA_030452365.1 Nitrococcus sp. | reverse complement strand
CAGCTGCCGTGCTGCCTCGGTCCGACCGACAGAATCGGACAGGGCAACGGCCTGGGTTAGTGCACCATCCCGTCTGTACTTTGGCCTGGCCGCTGCAGGAAAGTGGCAGGCCATCCGCTATCCTTCGTTGATCCTTCTAAAAACCAGCAGAGGAACAACGAATGACCTACCAACCACAGGATACCGAGACTTTGAGCGCAGTGGAACTGGTTGCGCAGCACGGCCTGGAGGCCCTGCCCGATGCTTTGGCGGCGTTGATCAACGAGGCGATGCGCATTGAACGCGAACGTCATCTTGGCGCCGGACACTACGAGCGCAGCGAGCAACGGAACGGTTACGCCAACGGTTACAAGCCGCGCACCATGAATACCCGCATGGGCAGTCTGGATCTGCGCGTGCCGCAGGTTCGTGATGGCAGCTTCTATCCGCAAGCCTTGGACAAGGGATTGCGCTCGGAGCGGGCTTTGAAGCTGGCCATGGCACAGATGTACGTGGAGGGCGTGTCGACCCGCAAGGTGGCGCGCATCACCGAGGAGCTGTGCGGTTTTGATGTCAGCTCGACCGAGGTATCTCGTTGTGCCAAGTTGCTTGATGAAGAGCTTGGCGCGTGGCGTGAGCGCCCCCTTGGCGCCTTTCCCTACGTGGTGCTGGATGCCCGCTACGAGAAGGTTCGCCATGGTGGCCAGGTGATTGATGCCGCTGTGCTGGTGGCGCTTGGTGTCGACGAGGAAGGCAAGCGCGAGGTGCTTGGTGTATCGGTGGAGCTGTCCGAAGCCGAGGTGCACTGGCGGAGCTTCCTGAACCGACTCAGCGCGCGCGGACTGCATGGCGTCAAGCTGTTCATCTCGGACACCCACGCCGGCCTCAAGGCGGCCCGCGCTGCCGTCTTTCCCGCCGTACCCTGGCAACGTTGCCAATTTCACACGCAGCAAAACGCCGGCCACTATGTACCGCGAAAGGATCAACGCAAGGCGGTTGCCGACGCCATCCGGGTGATCTTCAACGCGCCGGACATCGACGACGCCAAACGCATGCTTGACCGGTTCGTCAAGGAGTGGCAGGACAAGGCGCCCAAGCTCACGGCATGGGCGGCACAGGCAATCCCAGAGTGCTTCGCTGTGTTCGCCCTGCCAGCGCATCACCGCCGACGATTGCGCACCAGCAACGTCCTGGAACGCCTGAACAAGGAGCTCAAGCGCAGGACAAGGGTCGCCACCCTGTTCCCCAACACGGACTCCTGCGAGCGTCTCGTGAGCGCGGTCGCCATGGAAATCTCCGAAGACTGGCTGACCGGCAGAACCTACCTCAACATGGACGATACCGACTGACATCCACCCAACGAAGGAGAGCGAAAGTACAGAAAGGGTGTTGCTTTATCTCACTCGAAACTGCTTGCAAACAAGGTATCGTCGACCACGGTGATCAAGCCAAAATCAGGAATCGTGAAGATGCTTGTCACATCCCAGTCCGGGGTGCCGATGACCAATTCATCGGGGCCGCGACCATTGAAGTCGCCGACCGCCACTACCTGGCCGAATCTTGAACCGGGTTGCGGGACCAGGCTGAAATCATCGGGTAATCGTTCCCACAGCGGATGGCCGAGGGAAAGGACGACACCGCCAGCAGCATCGGCGTCACCGGGGATACTGCTGGCCAGGTGTTCATAGAACAATCCGCGGAATCGACCCCCGGTGAGGGTAGTGCCGAGCTGCTGATGTCCACTATACCCCCAGTAGTATTGCCAGTTGGACAGCTCATTCGAATCCTGAGTTGGTCCTTGCGACGTAAGGGGAATGTGGGTTACCAGGCCATTGTCCACGTCATCGACAGTGAGCAGATAGTCGGCACCCGGCGCGCCAACATAGAAGTAGTCGACCGGCCCGTATGTGTCGACACAGGTGATAGCGGTACCAAAAAATCTGTTTGCGTTCGAGAAGATCTCCCCCGTGTTCGGAAAGCGAAACATGACGAGCTGTTCGTTTTGGGTCCCCCCTCCGACGGTCGCGGCAAGGCCCTGACTGGTGCCGTTCAGGACGCCAACCGCTC
>JAKDMK010000557.1 GCA_030452365.1 Nitrococcus sp. | reverse complement strand
ACCGCCATGGGATCGCCCAGGTGTTGGCGGGTCACCTCGCCCATGCGGGCCGCGCCCGAGGAGTTCAGCGAAACGTTGACCGCGGCACTGGCGGATTGCTGGTCGAATCCCGAACTGGCATCCGTGATCTCCGGCCCCGCGGCCACGATTTGGCGCTCCAGAAGGATGGGTGCACCGCCCCGGGTGGCGTTCGGGAACAATTCGGCATCCAGCGGGATGCGCCCGGTTCGCTTGGCCACCATGGGACTGATCGTCCCCTGGTACACCAGTCGAAACTGCACCGTCGCGGTATCGCCGAGCCGCTGCTTGGCGCGCGCCGCGTTGCGCATGCCCGGCAGTTCGACCACGATATTGTTGCCGCCCTGGCGCTGCACGATCGGCTCGGCCACGCCGAGTTGGTTGACGCGCCGGCGCAGCGCCACCACGTTCTGCTGACGGCAAGATCGCGTATCTGCTGCAGGCGCGTGGGCGCCGGTACGATGTTCAGCACGACGTCGCCCTTGACGTCATAACTCGTGAAGGTGACGGTGGGATAAAGCTGGGCGATGACGTCCCTGGCCCGATCGACGACGGAGGGGCTGCTGAAAGTAAATTGCAGGTTGTGCCCATCGCGCGTAGCGTTGGAGTAACGTACGTCGGCGTTGCGCAGCGCGGTCTGGATGCTGCGTAATTGATTGGTAAGGGTACGCTCGACGGCGGCCTGGATATCCACCCTGAGCCGAAAATAGATGCCGCCAACCAGATCGAGCCCCTTGGCCATCGGCTTCAGACCGAGCGCCTGCATCCACTCGGGTGTGTTCGGGACCAGGTTCAGCGCGACCGAATAGTCATCGCTGAGTGCATCCTTGACGACTTCGCTCGCGCGCAACTGCGTGCGCGAATCGTCGAACACGAAGACGCCCTTTCCGGGCATGACATCGCTGCGTACATAGTCGATGCCCGCGTCGGCAAGCGCCGCCCTGGCCTGGCTCATCGCAAAGGGCGGAAACTGCGTACTGCCGATTTTGGTGATTTGTACCGCCGGCGATTCCCCGAACAGATTGGGCATCGCGAAGATGAAGCCGAGCACAACGACTCCGATCACCAGCAGGTATTTCCACAAGGGGTAACGGTTCATAAATCCCAATCATTGCGTCCGCCGCCGTGGCAGGCGCTTGTCAGTCCATGCGAATCACATTCAGCCGTGCTTGACGGTGCCTTTGGGCAGCACCGTGCCCACGGCATTCTTCTGTACGCGGATTTCCACGCCCTTGGCGACTTCAACGCCGACGTACTGTTCGCTGACCTGGGTCACGCAGCCAAGTACACCGCCCGAGGTCACCACCTCGTCCCCGGCCGAAAGGTTGGAGACCATTTCGCGATGCTGTTTCTGACGCTTCTGCTGCGGGCGGATGAGCATGAAGTAAAACAGCACGCCGATCACGATGATGATGATGAAAAAAGTCCAGTTGCCGCCCATGGCTGTCGAACCGCCGGACGCGGCACCCGCTCCCCCCGCTGCCCAAGCTTCGGAGATGAATGAAGGCATGTATTGACCTCAGAGTCGGATATGAAGCAATGAATCGCGCATTATCGCATAAATCAGGGATTTTCCAAGCGGCCCGCGTGAAAATTGCGACGGAAAATCTCGAACCGGCCCGCATCAATGGCGGCCCGCAGGTCCGCCATCAGCTTCTGGTAGTAGGCAAGGTTGTGCCAGCTTGCCAGGCGCGCGCCCAGTATCTCGTTTGCCGCATGCAGATGGCGAAGATAGGCCAGGGAGTAATGGCGGCAGACGTAGCAATCGCAGTGCGGATCGGGAGCGGAATAATCCTCGCGATAGCGCGCATTCTTGAGTTTCACCACGCCCGCATGGGCAAAGAGCTGCCCGTTGCGTCCGTTGCGGGTGGGCAGCACGCAGTCGAACAGGTCCACCCCGCGCGCGACCGCCTCGACGATATCCCCGGGCCGTCCCACGCCCATCAGGTAATGCGGCTTGTCGGCGGGCAGCAGCGGCTCGAGGCCGTCGAGAACCCGCTCGCGCTCCGCCTCCGGCTCCCCCACCGCCAGCCC
>JAKDMK010000556.1 GCA_030452365.1 Nitrococcus sp. | reverse complement strand
GATCGCCAGCGCCAGGCCGCCAACGGCTGCCAGCGGCAACGCCAGCGCCAGTCCTCGGATGCTGAGCAGCGAGTTGAGCAATTTATCCATGAATCTCACGGTCATGTTCGTTTCCTGATCGACGGTCGAAAATTGTGAAGAAGCGACTGGTCGCTTCCGTTACCTGAAAGCGCCGCGATCCATCACGCCGGCGGCTTGTAGTTCAGAATGTCGTCGTTCTGAATCCATTCCGGCGAACCAGGCTTCAGCTGGCTTTGCGCGCGCTTCGCGAATATTTGCGCTTGCTGCAGATTTCCTTCGAGGAAATACGCTTGCGCCGTCATGGCATCGGCCTGCGGCCGCTTGCCTTGATTGTAGTACGCGGTGGCGAGCAACCGGTAGGCTCGCGGGTTTTTGTCTTCAACGATTGATTTGCGCAGCAGTCTGACTGACTCATCCAGACCCTTGCTGTTGCCCGCATTTTGAATTGCGGCGGCCAACTGCACTCTAATGAGACTTGCCTCGTCTGCCAATTGCAGCGCTTTACGCAAAGGAGGTATGGCCTCCTTCGACTTACCCGAGCGCATGAGGATATCGCCCTTCACCTCCCAGAAATAGGGGTTATCCGGCCGCTCGCGAATAAGCGATTCAATCTCGACGAGTGCTGCCTCCAGCCCCCCAGGTCCGCCCTGGAAATAGCGCGCGATGCTGCGGGCATACCGCGCCGGCATGCTTTTGTCGGACATCGGGTACCGGTTGAACACCACCCTTGGCGGCTCGAGATAGCCCGCGAGCTTGGCGCGCATCAGAT
This sequence comes from Nitrococcus sp., assembly GCA_030452365.1. Lineage (GTDB taxonomy): Bacteria > Pseudomonadota > Gammaproteobacteria > Nitrococcales > Nitrococcaceae > Nitrococcus. The sequence goes on along the minus strand of JAKDMK010000556.1, from coordinate 1,266 downwards.
CATGGCGCAGTTGCAGTTCGGGCGAATCCTTCGTGTCGTAATGCTTGCTGTTGCGGACGAGCTGGCGCAGCTGATTGAGGCGATCCGTCGCCACGGGGTGGCTGCGCACGAACGGATCTTTGTGGGTATCGGAAATGTATTCCTGCTGAGCGAAGCGCTCGAACGTCTCGAGCATGCCCTGGCCCGATTGCCCGGTGGCGTTGAGATACCTAAGTCCCGCCTGATCGGCCGCCGATTCCTGCGAACGCCGTTCCGCGAGCAGGGATCGCATTACGATACCGCCGCCACCGAAAAGAACCCCCGTACCTGCCCCGCTGACTTCACGGTCACCGGTCACGCCGCCAGCAACCATGATGCCGATGCCGAGGATCTGCATGAGTAGCGCTCGCGTCTGATCTTTCGCGATCCGGGCGCGCAGGGCAGCCATGTGCCCGCCGGCGATATGGCCCGCTTCGTGAGCGATTACGCCAATCACCTGGTTCGGCGTGTCGGCCTGCATCAGCGTGCCGGTGTGTATGAAGACGTTGCGCCCGTCGACGACGAAGGCGTTGAAGGTATCGCTCTTCACGATCCGCATTTGCACGCGGCCAGTGCCGAGACCGGCAACCTTGAAAATCGGCCGCGCGTAGTCGTTGAGGAGATCCTCGATTTCGGTGTCGCGAATGAGCGGCAGACCCTGTGCGCCGGCAGGCGCTACGCTTGCCGAGGCAATCGCAATGACCGACCCGGCGGCGGCCGCCGTTCTCGCCGCGAATAGCCTGCGATTCCCCAGCGTTTTTGCCAGTGCTGTCAGAGCAAGGCTCGAAGCTGCTCCAAGACCCATAGGCTCGTCTCCCTCGACCCGATTCGACCGCAATTGCGACGGCTTATACCACCATTGAGAAGCTGGCATGCGTTCGCCGCACCGTCTATAGCCGCGCCCCGTAAAAGCTGCCGCCCTATCGAAGCGGCGCGAACACCGCGCACAGCCAGTATCGCCCGATGGACTAGGGCCGATCGGTCACATTTTTGCGCCTAGTCCGCATAACTCCGCATAACCGATCAGCACGTGCTATTTGGGCATGAACAAGGCAGCACGATCAAACAACATCGTGGTGAACTGAGGTTCACCGCACCTTCCTCCGGCAGGAGCCAATGAGTGACAGCAATCCGATTCTGAAGTCCCAAATACCGCCCGGACCAGAGGCCGCCCGCGCCGGCATCGATAGGCGGCCGGACCTCGCTGCCGCCTTGCGCAGTCAGGTCGACAGTTTGATCGTCATGGAC
>JAKDMK010000141.1 GCA_030452365.1 Nitrococcus sp. | reverse complement strand
AGGATCCAGCGACTAGATTCTGCGACTCCGCCTTACGGCTCCGCGCAGAATGACAACACGGAAAAGGTATCCTGCGCGAAAGGGGGAAGTAGTTACACATCGTAAACGAACCCACGAGCCTGCTCTTTATGGGTTAAGTGTTGCGACTCGGCCGTTTCGATCTTGGAACCGGCGGATGCACATCTCATCCCTGCTCGTAGGCAAGCTTACGCCAACGTCTTGCTTGGCCGATTACGCTCCCAGGCCCTAGAGTATGGCAATCACGTCACTCGCCTGGAGGCCCTTGGGGCTTTCGACGACATCGAACTCCACCCGCTGCCCCTCCCGCAATGTGCGGAACCCCTCGCCACGGATTGCGCGGAAATGGACGAACACATCTGGACCTTGCTCCTGACTGATGAAACCGTATCCCTTCGAGTCGTCGAACCACTTGACGACGCCGGTATAACGCTCCGACATGTATGAACCTCTACGCTGCAGGCTGTTTACACAACCGTAAACCAGTGGCGCGATTAGTACACCTGCGGATTGAGTAGAATTCGCCCGCGCACCTCTGCCTTTAGCAGGTGCTGGATATGCTCGTCCACCTGATCCAGTGTGATCTCAGTGGCAATCGCATCAAGTGGCTCGGGCCGGCAGATCCCAGCCAGCTTGGTCCAGATGCTCTCGCGCAGCGCACGCGGCGTACTTTGCGAGTCCACGCCCAATAAGCTTACGGCGCGCAGGATGAAAGGAAACACGGTGGCATGCAGCTCGGTCGAGGCAACCATGCCGCAGCAGGCAACGGTTCCCCCGTAGCTCATTGTCTTGAGCACCGTGGTCAGAATGTCGCCCCCGACGGTGTCTATCGCCGCCGCCCAGCGCTCCTTGAGCAGGGGGCGAGCACTGGTGTCGAGTAATGCCGCCCGCGCGAGGATCTCTTGCGCTCCCAAACTCCGCAGCCAGTCTGCGGCATCCCGCTTGCCTGTAGCCGCGACGACGCGGTAACCCTGAGCGCTGAGCAGGCTCACGGCCATACTGCCGACGCCCCCGGTTGCTCCAGTGACTAGCACCTCACCACGATCAGGTCGAATGCCATGATTCTCAAGCGCCTGCATACACAGCGCCGCCGTGAATCCAGCCGTGCCGCAGATCATCGCCTGGCGCAGGGTCAGGCCCCGCGGGCAATGTAGAACCCATTCGGCCGGCACGCGAATGTAGCCGGCAAACCCACCGTCTGTGTCCACCCCCAGATCGTAGCTGGTGACAACAACCTCGTCTCCGACCTGCCAGTCTGAGCTGGTGCTCTCCTCTACAATACCTGCGCAGTCGATACCAGGGGTATGCGGGTAATTGCGGGTAACACCCTTGCTGCCGGTGGCCGATAACGCATCTTTGTAGTTCAAACTGGAGTAATGGACCCGCACGAGCACTTCCCCGTCCGGCAGGTCATCGGTGGTGAGAGCCTGAATGCCGCGAACGTATTGGCCCTGATCGGTTCGCTCGACGCGGTAGGCACGAAAACGCTTGCTGATCATGCTCGCCTCCTTTCTCGGAGCTGGGATTGCCGCTTCCGGTCGGGCCGCACTGGAGCCTTACAAGCGTGCCACTGCCCTCAGCTCAAAAACAGGGCGTAGGCCGGATGCTTGCTCTCATCCCGATAGGAATAGCCAAGCGTATCCAGAGACTCCCGAAATTTTTCCCGCTGGGTTTTGGGAACCTGAATACCGACCAGAACACGGCCATAATCGGCACCATGATTGCGGTAATGGAAGAGGCTGATATTCCATCGTCGGCCAAGCTGGCGCAGGAATTTGAGCAGAGCGCCCGGGCGCTCCGGGAACTGGAAATGATAGATGATCTCATCGCGCACTTTGTGGCCCCGGCCGCCGACCATATGCCGCAGATGAACCTTGGCCATTTCGTCCGCGGTCAGGTCGAGCACCGGATAGCCGCGCTCGCGCAGCAGCCGTATCAACTCGTCCTTTTCCTCCAGCCCGTCATTGAGCGCGATTCCGGCAAACACATGCGCTTCGACCGGATCCGCGTAGCGGTAGTTAAATTCAGTGATCGAACGCGAGCCGATGGTTTCGCAGAATGCACGGAAACTACCTGGGCGCTCCGGAATCGTAACGGCGAGCACGGCCTCACGGTGCTCGCCCAGTTGCGCGCGTTCAGCCACGTGCGACAGGCGCCCAAAGTTCATATTAGCCCCGGAATTGATGGCAACCAGTGTCTGACCACGCACGCCGGTCGTCTCTACATATTTTTTCAAACCGGCCACCGCCAATGCCCCTGCCGGTTCCACCACGCAGCGTGTATCGTCAAATATATCTTTGATTGCGGCACATACCTCATCCGTGGAAACAAGGATGCACTCATCCACCGCCTGCTTGGCGATACGAAAGGTCTCCTTGCCGATCTGACGCACGGCCACGCCGTCCACAAAGATGCCGACTTCATCGAGCACCACCCGGCGGCCGGCGGACATGGCCCGCTGCAGGGTCGGCGCGTCTTCGGGCTCGACACTAATGATCTTCACCTCGGGCCTGATCTGTTTTATGTAGACCGCGATACCTGCGATCAGGCCACCGCCACCTACCGGGACGAAAACAGCGTGCAGCGGATGGGCATGTTGGCTGAGTATCTCCATACCGACGGTGCCCTGGCCGGCGATCACATCCGGGTCATCGTAGGGCGGGATGTACGTCAGACTGCGCTCGATCACCAGGCGTTCCGCGTGCGCCCGGGCCTGATCGTAGCTGTCGCCATGGAGGATAACCCGGCCACCGAGGTGGCGCACGGCGTCCACCTTGATACCCGGCGTGGTGCGAGGCATGACGATAGTGGCCTTGATGCCGAGCCGCTTGGCGGATAGGGCAACGCCTTGGGCATGGTTGCCGGCCGAAGAACATATAATACCGTGTTCGAGCTGCTCAGGCTGGAGGCGCAAAATCTTGTTGTAGGCGCCGCGAATCTTGAACGAGAAGACTGGCTGCAGGTCCTCGCGCTTGAGCATAATTCGATTGCCGAGCCGTGCCGAGAGATTGGCGGCATCCTCGAGCGGTGTCTGGCGGGCGACGTCGTAGACACTAGCGGTGAGGATTCTTTGTAGATAGCCCTTCATTTTCCTGCGTTTATCCGCTGCGCAAGTTCGCCCGCCGGCTTAAGCCCAGTATCTGCCAGAGGCGGCCAGCCCCAGGTAACGTATTGACCTTCAACACGAAACGGCAACCGTGTATGATGTATATAGAGCGTTTGTTCGAGGAAATGAGCCATGGCTTCAGATCAACAAAAGAAAGCAGCGGCCGAGGCCGCGTTGTCGCATTTGCAACGTGCCGACATCGTCGGTGTCGGGACCGGTTCCACCGTGAATTTTTTTATCGATGCGCTGGTGTCCATCAAGGGTACTATCGATGCCGTTGTTTCGAGCTCGGAGGCATCCACCGAACGCTTGCGCCGCCTCGGTTTCGAGGTGCGCGAGCTCAATGCGGTGGATGACATTCCCGTATACGTCGACGGCGCCGATGAGATCAACCGATATCTGCAGATGATCAAGGGCGGGGGCGGCGCGCTGACGCGCGAGAAGGTCATAGCCACGGTCAGCCGGCGGTTCATTTGCATCGCAGATGCGTCCAAGCGCGTGGATGTATTGGGACAGTTCCCGCTGCCGATCGAAGTCATTCCGATGGCGCGCAGCTACGTGGCGCGCGAAATGGTGAAGCTCGGTGGTTGGCCCGTGCTGCGGGAACACTTCACTACGGACAACGGCAATGTCATCTTGGATGTTCGTAACCTGCAGATTATGGAGCCGATCCATCTGGAGCAAACGGTTAACAATATCCCCGGCGTAGTAACGGCCGGTCTCTTCGCCCTGCGCCCCGCCGACGTGCTTCTATTGGGAACCGATCAGGGCGTGGAGACGCTTACCGCTGCCTGACAAGCTGTTGAAAAACGTAGCGAGCGAAGGGCAGGTTGCGCGCGGACGGAGCGCAGAAACCGCAGTGTACACACCAGTACATGAGGATTTCGAGCACCGCCCGCGTTCAAGATGACGAGCGCAGTAGTTTCTCAACAGCTTGAGAGATGGCCGGGAAATCAAACCCATTCCATGCCTTGCAATTCGGATAGCGCTGGCAGGCGGGCCATCATGGATTTTCAGCGGTTGTTCATTATAATTGGAATTTGTCTCTTGGTGGCGGGGCTGTTCTGGCCGATCATCGCCAAGCTCGGGCTTGGCGGCTTGCCGGGTGACATTGCCATCAGGAAGGATAATTTTACCTTCTATTTCCCGATCACTACGTCGATTATCATCAGCCTATTACTGACGCTGATCTTCTGGCTGTTGCGCAAATAAACACCGTGCCAGTCAAAGCACCCATGCCGCGTGCGCGGTGCGAGCCTTGGCAGTTGTTTCAATCCTGCTTGCGCATAGGCTGCTCGGCGTGGGATTCCTGACCCCGCTGGGCCGAATCATGTTCACCCGAGCTGCACGCAGACAGTGGGACTCCGTCTTGGTAGGCGCGTGTTCCGTCCGTGTAGAAATCATTCTTCCAAATCGGTACCCGCTGCTTTAACGTGTCGATGGCCCACTCGGCTGCATCGAAGCCATCACCCCGATGCGCCGAGCGCACGACGATGACGACGCTGGCTTCGCCGATGGCAAGCTCGCCGACACGATGTGTGATTCGACACTCGGCCACCTTGAAGCGCCGTTTCGTCTCTTCTTCTAGCTCCTGGAGCACACGCTCGGCAAGGGGCTTGTAGGCGGTATATTCCATCCGCTGCACTTGGCGGCCGCGATGGTGATCGCGCACCGTCCCCTCGAAGACGATCAACGCCCCACACGCCGGATTCTCGGTCTCGCGCTTGAGGATCTCGGCGTCGAGAACCTGATCCGTGATGCGCTCCATCGAAGCGCCCCTTAGCCGCCGCTCACCGGCGGTAGCAGGACCAGCGGAACATCGCCCGTCACCATTTCCGAACGTGGGATCACCTCATCCCCCACCGCACACGCTATACGCGGCAAATGCGTCTGCAGTGCGGGGATCCGCTCGGCAAGCTCTTCCAGGATGTCCGCCACACGGTTTGGGGTCGCGATGGACAACTCAAGCGCCTCATCGCCAACGGCCTCTTGCAGAACCCCGCAGAACTCGATTCGCATGTCTTTCTTCAGCCTCCCAAGCCATGCATTGAAATGGCCCGCTCGACATAGCCCCTGCTTTCCACGAAACCGCGGCCTTTGCGCCAAACCGCGCCGCGAATGATTTGCTCCAACTCCTCGCGCGAAGCACCGGAGCGCAGTGGCTTTTTCAGATCAGTGCATACCGGGGAGAACAGACACGGATAGATCTCGCCGGTCGATGTCACCCGCACGCGATCGCAACTGCCGCAGAACGGATTGGAAATGGTCGAGATAATGCCAAGCCGATAGTCGCCATCCATTCGATAATAGGTGGCTGGCTCACGGGTGCGCGTCAGCCGCTCAACAATGAAGTGCTGCTTCAGCGCAGTGATGATCTCCTCCTCGGTGAACACCTTGTTGGGCTGCCAGCCGCCCCGCGCATCGAGCGGCATGAATTCGATGAACCGAAGGGAAATGCCCTCGCTCATTGCCCATTGGGTCAGCGGAACCACATCGTTCTCGTTCTCGCCCCGGATAGCGACTGCGTTGAGCTTCATCGACAAACCCGCATCGCGGGTTGCCCGTATACCGCGCAGCACGGGCTCCAGCTCCCCGCCTCCGGTCATTTTCCGAAAACACTCCGGGTCGATGGAATCGATGCTGATATTGACATCATCAAGACCCGCCTTCACCAGCGCCGCGGCATGGCGATCCAGCAACGAGGCGTTGCTGGTCATGGAAATGCGCTCCAAACCCAGCGCTCGCAGCTCATTGAGCCGCTCGATGAAATCCGGCACTCCGCGGCGAACCAAAGGCTCGCCGCCCGTCAGGCGGATATTGGTCACACCCATGCGCAAGACAAACAGCCGCGCAATACCCCACAGCTCTTCGAAGCTGAGGAGCTCGTGGCGGGGCGTCCACTCCGGATCTTCCGGCATGCAGTACCCGCAACGGAAATTGCAGCGATCCGTCAACGACAGCCGAAGCTTGCGTTTGCTTCGACCAAAACGATCAACCAGGACATCGCCCTGGCGGGTCGCCTCTTCCGCTCGTTGCCAGGTGTCACGATCACGACTAGGGTCAAATGCCATTCGCATAATTAAATCTCCCGATGGCCGCCGCCAGCACATTCGGTAGCTTTATATATATGTAGGTTACGAAACCTCCGCCCGCTATTGGAGCCGAGACCCGCTACGTGCTTACGCATATGATACCCTAGCTTGGTGCTCTCCTCCAAACGGCGATTGAGCCGGTAACCGACGCTTGATTTAGTCCGCGCCGGTAAGCACTGATTGCTTGGGAGCCAACTGCCGGGCGCCTTTATGATACTTTCGAGTACTTGCGCTCCACGCTTGCGCTCGTCTGCACTCCGCGCTCCGCCGCGCGTTCTGGCTCGACCT
>JAKDMK010000140.1 GCA_030452365.1 Nitrococcus sp. | reverse complement strand
CACCGGGTTGATAGTACCCAGCGCATTGGAGACGTGGACCACGCTGACGAATCGGGTGCGGTCCGTGAGCCGGCCGCGAAAATCCTCCAGATCCACCTCTCCCGTGTCCGTTATCGGCGAGACCACAAGCTTGGCGCCCGTCTCCTCACACAACAACTGCCATGGAACGATGTTGGAGTGGTGCTCCATACCCGTGATCAGAATCTCGTCACCGGAACCTAGCCGCGGTCGCACATAGCTGTGCGCCACCAGGTTAATGGCCTCGGTGGTGCCGCGCACAAAGACCACTTCGCGCTCGTCAGCGCCATTCAACAATGTTCGGACCTTGCCGCGCACAGCCTCATACGCCTGCGTAGAGCGTTGTGAAAGCTGATAAACGCCGCGGTGAATATTCGCGTAATACTCCCGATAGCACTCATCGATTGCCCGTATCACGGCCTCGGGTTTCTGCGCGCTGGCCGCACTGTCCAGGAACACCAACGGCTTGCCGCTCATGGGTCGGGCGAGAATCGGGAAATCAGCCCGTATACGCTCCACACCGAGCGGTGTGACCGCGCTACGCTCGCGCACTGGAATGACCGTGCTCATGACATCTCCCTTACCATTTCCGCGCCGGGCAGCCGTTGAAACAGCGCTTGGCGCTCGTACTCATAGAGCGCATCCAGGCGGATCGGCTTGAGCATCTCATCGGCGAATGCGAACGTGAGCAAGCCCTGCGCATCATCAAACCCAATGCCGCGAGTATTGAGATAAAACAGCGCCTCATCGTCGAGCTGGCCCACGGTGGAGCCATGGGAGCACTTGACGTCATCGGCATGGATCTCTAGCCGCGGATTCGAGTGCGCAAGCGCCAGTTTTCCCAACAGCAAATTGCGATTCTCCTGCCGCGCATCGATTTTCTGGGCGCCCTCGAACACTTTCACCAACCCATCGAATACGGTTTCCGAACGCCCCTGCAAGACACCCTTGAACAGCTGCCGCGAAGTGCCATGCTCCGCCTTGTGATTGACCCAGGTGTGATGGTCGCAATACTGGCGCTCGTTAGTCAGGTACAAGCCATTGAGAGTGACATCCGCTCCCGCACCGATCAGGTTGGCGTAGATATCAGTGCGCGCGAGCCTTGCACCGCAGGCGAATGAGTGCATATGAATGGTCGCGTCCCGCAATGCCTCGGCATGGACCGCGCCCAGGTGAGCACTGCCGGCGCCCTCCTCCTGCACTTTGTAGTAATCGACATTTGCACCCTGTCGCGCCACGATTTCCGCAACCGGGCAGTTCAGGACGAAGGGCTCGTCGGCACCGATGAACTGTTCTACCAGACGGAGCTGCGAGGCCTCTTCGGCGATGATCACGGCGCGCGGATAGACCGCGCGGCGATCGGCCCCGGGGGTCAATAAATGGACCAGCACGACCGGCTGTTCGATCGTTGCCCCACGAGCGGCATGCACCACAATAGCGTCGCGGAAGAACGCCGTATTGAGCGCGGCGAATGGATGCGAAGCGGTATCGATGAAGGCACCGAGCGCGTCCTGAATAACCGCCGGCAAGCGCTCGCCGTACTCGGAGAGCGGCGCCAGCGTCAGGCCGCGGGGCAGATTGCCGAGCTCCGACAAGCCCGGATCCAGCCAGCCATCGACGAATACGAGACGATGCGCTTTGCCCAGCGCGCCCGCTTTTTCGATTAAGCCCGAATCTACCTGGCCAGGTCCGCCGCTAGGCACGAAATGCTCGCGCAGCACCGGCGTGAGGTCCGTCTTGCGCCAAGCCTCTACCGTGCGCCCCGGAAACCCCTGTGCCTCGAAGCGCTCTATTCCGTGCCGGTGCAGCCGCGCAAGCCACTTTGGCTCGTCTAGCTGGGCCGAGCGCGCCTCGTAATCCTGCAGGTAGATACTTTTCTGTTCAGCGATCGCTTGCATTCGGACCTCCGATGCCAATCAAGCGGCGGCGTCCTCGAATAACGCATACCCGCTCTCCTCCAGCTCCTCGGCGAGCTCCTTGCCGCCGGACTTGACGATGCGTCCATTGAGCAGCACGTGCACCTTATCCGGAATGATGTAGTTGAGCAGGCGCTGGTAGTGTGTGATCACCAGGAAGCCACGTTCTTCATTGCGTAGGGAATTCACGCCTTCCGCCACGCTGTGCAGGGCATCGATATCGAGCCCGGAGTCGGTCTCATCGAGGATCGCCAGGTACGGCTCCAACACGGCGAGCTGAAAAATCTCGTTGCGCTTCTTCTCACCACCTGAGAAGCCTTCATTAACGGGTCGCCGCAGCAGGGCCTCATCCAGCTTCACGGATTTGGCGCGCTCTTTGATGAGCTGGAGAAATTCCATGGCATCCAGCTCCTTCTCGCCTCGATACTTGCGAATGGCATTCAACGCGGCTTTAAGGAAGTACGTATTGGACACCCCCGGAATTTCGACCGGGTATTGAAAGCCCAGAAACACGCCCTCCCGCGCTCGGTCCTCCGGCGCTAGATCCAGCAGATTACGACCCTGGTAAAGCACTTCGCCGTCCACTACCTCATAGCTCGGGTCGCCGGCCAGAACTTTCGCTAAGGTGCTTTTGCCGGAGCCATTCGGCCCCATGATCGCATGCGTCTCCCCGCGCTCGATTGCGAGGTCGATGCCCTTGAGGATCTCCACGCCTTGGATCTTGGCGCGTAGATTGCGGATTTCAAGCAATGCCATGAATGGCCTCCGTCAACTCGTTCCGATTCTGGCTGCAATTGATACCGCCAAAACACGTACAATCTCGGCGGTTTATGATCGCTGGACCCGACCCGCCTCTAGCCGCGCGACTGATGTTTTGGTCGCGCACGAAACCGAACCGCTTGGAAGGGTGCGATGCCCGCGGCGCTTAGCACGGCATTGCCGTGCGCGCCATGGTATGCACACGTGGCGCGCGCAGCATCAACCCACACTGCCCTCCAGGGTGATCTCCATCAGCTTTTGCGCTTCGACCGCGAACTCCATCGGCAAGGTGCGAAAGACTTCTTTACAGAAACCGTTGACGATGAGTGAAACCGCGTCTTCCGTGGCGATCCCGCGCTGATTGCAGTACAAGATCTGATCCTCTCCGATCTTCGAGGTCGTCGCTTCGTGCTCGAGCTGCGCGGTCGCGTTCTGCACGTCGATGTAGGGGAAGGTATGTGCCCCACAGGTATTGCTCATCAGCATGGAGTCGCATTGCGAATAGTTGCGGGCGTTCTCCGCCTTCGGCGTAATCCGTACCAGACCACGGTAGCTCTGCTGACCATGGCCAGATGAAATTCCTTTGCTAACGATGGTGCTGCGGGTGTTCTTACCCATATGGATCATCTTCGTACCCGTGTCGGCCTGCTGCCGGTTCCGAGTAACCGCAACGGAATAGAACTCCCCTACCGAGTTATCACCGCGCAGCACACAGCTTGGATATTTCCACGTGATCGCAGAACCGGTCTCGACCTGCGTCCAAGAGATCTTCGCGTTATTACCGGCACACAGACCACGCTTGGTGACAAAGTTGTAAACGCCACCGCGGCCCTCCTCGTCACCCGGATACCAGTTCTGCACCGTCGAATACTTGATTTGCGCATCATCCAACGCAACCAGCTCCACCACCGCGGCATGTAACTGATTCTCGTCGCGCACGGGCGCGGTACAGCCCTCGAGGTAGCTCACGTAGGCGCCCTCCTCCGCAATGATGAGGGTGCGCTCGAACTGGCCCGTGTTGGCCGCATTGATGCGGAAGTAGGTGGATAGCTCCATCGGACAGCGCACGCCTTTCGGGATGAAGACGAACGATCCGTCGGTGAATACCGCCGAATTCAGTCCTGCATAATAGTTGTCGTTGAAGGGCACCACGCTGCCCAGATACTTCCGTACCAGCTCGGGGTGCTCTTGTACCGCCTCCGACATCGAGCAGAAGATAACGCCCTTCTCCTTGAGCTTCGCCTTGTAACTGGTCGCCACGGAGACCGAGTCGAATACGGCATCCACAGCTACACCGGCCAGCATCTCCTGCTCGTGCAACGGTATACCCAGCCGGTCATAGGTCTCTTTCAGCTTGGGGTCGATCTCGTCCAGGCTCTGCGGCATGTCCTCCTTGCGCTTTGGCGCGGAGTAATACGAGATCGCCTGGAAATCGATCGGCGGATAGTACACGTTGGCCCATTTAGGCTCGGGCATCTGCAGCCAGTTCCGGTAAGCCTTGAGCCGCCATTCGAGCAGCCATTCCGGATCACCCTTCTTCGCCGAGATAAAACGAATGATGTCTTCGTCGAGGCCGGGCGGAGCGGTGTCCTGCTCGATGTCAGTGATGAAGCCCGCCTCGTACTTTCGGTTAGTGAGCTCTTCCAGCGTCTTGGTAGTTGCCGACATAATGGACTCCGTTAAACGCAAGAATGATGTACCGTGATCGCTTGAACGCCGGTTGCTCCACCTGCCGACTCCGTGACATCCATGTCCGCCAAGCTGATGGCTTCCAGCGCCATGCGAATCTTCTGATTGATATGGCGCCAGCGCGCACTCACCGCACAGTTGGTGCCGTACTGACACGTGTCCGCACCGCCGACTACACATTCGGTCAGCGCAATCGGGCCTTCCAGCGCAACGATTATGTCCGCCAAAGAGATCTCCTCAGGCGAACGCGCCAAGGCGTAGCCGCCTTGGACGCCGCGGTAGGAAAGCAGGATTTCACTGCGCGCCAGATGCTTCAATATCTTGCTGACCACCGGCTGCGGTAGGCCACGCCACTGGGCCAACTCGACCGCATTGAAGCGCTCCTGCCGACGCCGCGCCATAAGCGTAAGAATACTGATCCCGTAGTCGGTTTCACGGTTAATTCGGATCATGGTAGTTCGGATTATAGCGGATAGTGGACTCTTTGGGTACCCTATTATGGCCTCTGAGATGCAAGCGACCCAACTGCGGCGTTTGACATTAGGGCGTGTTGACATTCGCCGAGGCGTCGGGGTAAATCTCGACAGCCCTAACTACCCGATTTCCGCTCCCCGGTCAACTTGGCTCGGCCGCGGCGATCCGCTCGGGAGGAAGGTGACATGACCGCGGCCTTCGAATGGAATGACCCACTGCGCCTGGACGAGCAACTGAGCGAAGACGAGCGGATGGTCCGGGATGCCGCCCATGAGTATGCCCAACAACGGCTCATGCCGCGCATTCTCGAGGCCAATCGGCACGAGTGCTTCGATCGCGAGATCCTGCGCGAGATGGGAAGGCTCGGGCTATTAGGACCCACCCTGCCAGAAGAGTACGGTGGCGCCGGCGTCAACCATGTCTGCTACGGGCTCATCGCGCGCGAGGTGGAACGCGTCGACTCGAGCTATCGCTCCGCCCTGAGTGTGCAGTCCTCGCTGGTGATGTATCCGATCGCGGCCTTCGGCAGCCCGCAGCAACGCCGCAAATACCTGCCGCGACTGGCAAGCGGCGAGTGGGTCGGCTGCTTCGGGCTCACCGAGCCCGACCATGGATCGGATCCCGGCAGCATGACAAGCCGTGCCCAAAAGGTCCGCGGCGGATATCGTTTGTCCGGAACCAAGAGTTGGATCACCAATTCGTCGATCGCCGATGTCCTAGTGGTCTGGGCCAAACTGGACGGTAAAATCAGGGGGTTCATTCTGGAGCGTGGCATGGCTGGCCTAGAGACCACCAAAATCGCGGGCAAATTTGCGCTGCGCGCCTCCGTATCCGGGCAGATCCACATGGATGAAGTCTTCGTTCCGCACGCGAATTGTCTCTTGGTGGAGGGACTCAAGGGTCCGTTCAGCTGCCTCAGCAAGGCTCGCTACGGCATCGTCTGGGGGAGTATGGGCGCGGCGGAGTTCTGCTGGCAGGCGGCGCGCCGCTACGCAATGGAGCGCATTCAGTTCGGACGGCCGCTGGCGGCCAATCAGCTCATACAGAAAAAGCTTGCCGACATGCAGACCGAGATCGCGCTTGGGCTGCAGGGCGCGCTGCGTCTGGGGCGGCTTATCGACCTAGATCGCTGGGCGCCGGAAATGGTCTCACTGCTCAAGCGCAACAACTGCGGCAAAGCGCTCGATATCGCCCGTGCGGCACGCGATATCCACGGCGGTAACGGCATCGTCGATGAGTACCACGTCATCCGTCACATGCTGAATCTGGAGGCGGTAAATACCTACGAGGGCACACACGATATCCATGCCTTGATACTCGGCCGTGCGCAAACGCAAATAGCGGCGTTTTCCGGCTGAAACGCCCCGCTCGCGAGTCGGTACCTGCCAGGGCCTGTTGACAGCCACCCACGGCGTCGCGTTGCCACCCAACAGCCGGTCAGGCAAGACGCGAGGAGAGAGGTTTGGTCGTTCCAAATGAACGACGAGCAACGCCGCATGGCCGGCTGTTGGGCGCAACCCGAAGGGCCGGGGCCATTTTTCCGCAATCCTGTGTTGTCGCTCCCTTATGTAGCCGGGCTACACTGCGCTCGCGACGCCTTGTCTTGCGAAAAAATGGCCTCCGGCGCGGCGTCGTGGGTGAATGTCAAC
>JAKDMK010000139.1 GCA_030452365.1 Nitrococcus sp. | reverse complement strand
TTAATGACCGGAAGCGCCCATAGGCTGGTGGGAGAACTGCCCCAAGAGTTGGACATCATGTCGACCTTGTCGGCGATGTAATTCAAAACACTCAGCAGCTTCGAATCGCTGATGAATAAGGAAGGCCCCGAGGATTCCCACTGAATCGGCAACAAACGGCAACCGGGGGCAGCACCCACCGTCAGCACGGCATCGATTTCCCCGCCAATGACGCCGGCGCAGGCCGTACCGTGATTTGAGCCCGGCTTATACATCTCAGCCGGATCGGCGTCGATAGCGCCCGAGGTGATGAGCCGCTGGCCGCGCAGATAACCCCAATCCGCGAATTTTCCGGGCGAGTCGAAATCTCTATGGTCGAGCTTGCAACCGTCGTCGGCCACGGCGATGACGACGTCCTCGCTGCCATAGTGGCCCAATAATCTCCAGGCATCCTCGCACAGCGCACAGGAGCGAATGTCATAGTCGGGATGGTTCAGCCCCGTGTGAAGATGCCATTGCCGCGGGTACTCGGGGTCCAGCGGAACCGAGAATTGATAGGTGTTCATCCGCTGGTTGAGATCATGCTCCGCCGCCGCAACCAAGGGATCTTCTTCCGTGAGCTTGACCACCAGCTTGACGGGATTCATGCCGGTATGGTTGGTGAGCTGGAACAGGTAATCCCGACTACCATAAGCGGCTAGTTTCACCAAACCGTAACGGCCGGTAAATTCATCTACCTGTTCACCAGAAGGCGCGCTCTTGAAGGTCACGAAGACCCGATCGGTTATCAAGAATTCATTTCCGGTTTCGGCTTCGTAATAGGCATGATGGGTCGGGGCGATAGCACGGCTGCGACTCATCAGGGTTTCCAGCTCGGACTTGCTGGTCTTTATCCGTGTAGAGGCGGCTGATACCTGCTCGGATTCCATAATCGCCGCATCGTCGAGACGGTGAGGCAGCGCGCGAACGACCATCTGGTCAGGACTTTTTTCCAGCTCGACTTTTTGGCCTGCGCGGTAGGTATAGGTTTTTTGTCTGTTGGCCATAGCTAATCCTCACTCTTCCTTATCATGGGTAATCGTTCCCAATCGGCAAAGGACGCACCATGTCCACCATGGAAGTTGACGTTCTTGGAGAGACGCCGCCGCATAATGAAATTCCTCGCGGGTATCTTCGCTCTCCAGGTTCGGATATGCTTTGAGGATGTGTTCTTCAGTTATAAGCCTTAGAGGTACGTTTACGGCCATGGCGGGCCTTCCCCCTAGAACACCTGTTCGCAGAGCGAAACGACGACCGCGCGCTCCACTTCACTATAGACACCAGGGTATGTGGGTAGTATGGGCATATTCTTTAGTCCTGTTTAAGAACCGATTGCGGAGGATTGATTGCGCAATTGATCGTCAGATTAATGAGTAAGGATTGCAATTCTTCTGATGTCACGGCTTGTCCTTGGTACGGGAGTACAAGATTTTCCCTTCCCCCGTTCCTGTCCTTAATAAGCTCGCCTTCGGCAACCAGATGTTCAAGCGCCCGTTGCACTATCTCCGTGGCTGTTTCAAACCGTTGTCGTGCTAACCACCAACGGGTGATCCCTCTCAGGCTATCCGTGGCATTTGGATGAGCATCTAGGTAGCGCTTTATCTCACGTGCTACCAAGGCTATCGCCTCCTCATCGCTGTCAGGCACAAGACTGTTCCAAGTTGGGCTTGGCCACAGATAGGCAAAATAGATGCCATCTTTATGGTGTTTGCAGGACATTAATATGTGTTTGAATAGGCGAAAAATTTCCTTTTTAGAAGAGGAAGGCCTAGGAGATTAACGATCTCGGTGTGGGTAAAAATCTACCCATGTTGGATTGAGTCAAGTTGCAACTTGTTAATAATTAAAGAGCTTCGCGTGGGTTATTTTTGGGTCGGCATGGGTCAAAAATGACCCACTAGGCTGCGTGATGAGTCGTGGTTCGGTAAGAGTCGGTGTCATCCGAGCTGAGCGGACGGACAGAGCCGAGAGCGAAGGGCGCTCACGCTCACTGGTGCCGCCGACAACCTCGTTGGCCGGCGGATGTGCTCAGGGGCACGCCGACGAGTTTGGGGTAGCGTGTTTGGCGGCTGCCTCGAAGCCGCGCCGGTGGCGTTATAAGCCTGTTGGGGATCTAGGGATGCGAAGCCTCCGCCGACTGAGTTGGACGAAGCCCTAATCACCGGCCAACCGCCAACACCAGAACGTCAGCAGAATGCGGCTAAATCACAAGCACGCATTGTTGCGGTTCTCGCTGATGCCATACTTTCTCAAGAGCTTTCCCAGGGCGCGCCTTTCTTTGCCGGCCAGCTTTGCGGCCTGACTGATGTTGCCGCTCGCCTGGCGCATCAGCCAGGTGAGATAATCTCGCTCAAACTCTGCTATGGCGCGTGCCTTGGCGGGGCGAAAGCCGCCTTCTAGGATCTGCGACGCGCTGAACTCCTGACGGCATAGGCCATCTGCCAAGGGGAACGGAAGCGTGACGCTTTCCCCATCGGACAGCACCAATGCGCGGTGAACGACGTTTTCCAGCTCCCGCACGTTTCCGGGCCAACTGTGTGCTTCCATGGAAAGCAAGGCATCACTGTGCAGGTAACGGGATGATTGGCCATAGACCGCGCAATACTGCTGGATGTAGTGATTGGCCAGTATGGCGATATCACCCGCCCGCTCCCTCAGGGGCGGCAGCGGCAGTGGGAAAACGTTGATCCTGAACAAGAGATCCTGGCGAAAGCGGTCTGCCTCGACCAAGAGCTCAAGATCCGCGTTGGTTGCGGCGATGATCCTCACATCGGCCTGGCGGGCTCGTCTTGCTCCCAACGGGGTATACTGCTGGTCCTGCAGAAATCTCAGCAGCGCGACCTGGGCCTTGGACGAGAGACTATCAATCTCATCCAGAAACAAGGTCCCGTTCTGTGCCTGGCCAATCAAGCCCATCCTGGCGTTTTTGGCATCGGTGTAAGCGCCCCGCTCGTGGCCGAAGAGCTCGTTCTCGAATAGCTCAGCAGGAATCGCCCCACAATTGACCGGCACAAACGGATTGTCCTTGCGGGCGCCGAGATAATGTATGGCACGAGCGGCAAGTTCCTTTCCAGTTCCCGTTTCGCCTGCAATCAAGGTGGGCACGTTACAATTGGATAACTTCTTGATGAGCGCCAAGGCAGCACGGAAAGACGGCGAATTGCCCACAAGATTCACGCGTACGAGCGCGCTGCGGACGCCGGCGAGGTCGATTTCCGAGACCGCGGTAGAGTCCTGGTGTTCGGTGATACGTTTGACTCGATATTCGAGCTCGCTGTCTCGGCACGGCCATGCTAGGAGGTCATAGCAGCGGCTCAGTAGCGCGTTATCCCAATGCCACTGCGTAAGGGGAACGATGGCCAGCGTTGGTGGCTTGCGACCTTCATCCAAGCGAGAGCACAAGTTGGCGCAAGGATAATTATGACCGCTTAGATACAGCAATCGCGCGCTGCCAGACTGCGGTATGTCTCTGGTAGCCAACCAGCAAGGTCCGGAGAGCGTTTGGACATCATAGCCGAGCTTGGTCAACGCGGCGCAAAAATCGGTGCAGACTTCGGTTGTCGGAAAAGCGATCAAGTCGATCTTCAGTCGTTCCATGTGCCCTTACTCCTGTGCTCAGTCACCTCCATTGTGATTTTTTAGTATCACCGAGCGCGTCGTGATCATCTCCGCTACCGGATCCTCCGGCATGCGTCTTGGCAGCTCCCACTACAACGGCCGGTTGGACTACAACGCCGCCCTAAGAGTTCCAAGGGGTACGCAGACAAACCCGTACCCAACCACGATAGTCAAAGGATAGGCAATAACTCGGCGCATCGCCACGTGTGGTCGATCAGCGACGGTGTTCGGCGAAGGTTTCGAGCGGGGTGCCGTCTACGCGCGCTCTTCGTCTCAGCTCTCCGATTCGTGGCGCGTATAGAAAAGCCGACCCTCTACGATGCGAGCGGGCGACGTGTACGGGTGGACAACGGCTTGGTTCGCTCCGAGCATGTGGAAAACGTCTACGCCGCGCACACGCAACGCATCGGCGATGAGTGCCCGGTGACAGCGCCACCACACCGCCTCCGCGCACATCAACGTGGTGCGCGCGGCAATAGCACGCCCGAGCAACTCCTCCAGTCCCTCGGAGAATGCATCACTGGCCATATAATCGGCGTAACCGCGAAAGGAGGCATTGCGCCACGCCGAATTCGGCGAATTGGGCAATGGCCGGCGGCGCCCGCCGAGCGCCGGTAGCCAGTGATATTTCAAGCCGTGTTCGGCCAGTGAATTCCGTAGCTGCTCGCGCGAGTACTGCGGCTGCCTACGGGAACCGGGAAACCTTCGCACGTCCACGACGGCTTCGAGCTGATGGCGACGAAGCAGATCCAAAAACGTGTCAAAAGCGTAGTTGGAATGGCCTATGGTCCAGATTTGCATGCCAAGTGGACCCTCATCGCCTTGCGCCATTCTGTTTGGTGCTGAGTTGGTGCGGCTTGTTGCACCGCGCCAGCTGCCGCCAACCGCTCTCGCGTACGGCGCCCCTGGCCATCGCCTCCTTGAATAAGCGTAGCGGACCACTTAGCTATACATAGCCAACTCGGGTGAACCCTGGTCGCTATCGGGCTGTTGCAGGTGCTCCTCGACCTGTTCTCTGGGCAGCCTCACCGCAATCGCCAGCCACATAATCAGGCCGGAGAACAGGGCGAGCGCAACGCTGGACCAGCCAAAACTGAGCACGCCCAAATTGCCCGCGCCTTGCGCCGGATCGGGATATGCCCCCAGCCAACTGATCGCGCTCAAACCCGCAAGCCACACAATCACCCATGAGCCGGAACGCCATTCGAGGCGAGGCGTAGTAGCGCGGTAACGGGCTTCATGAATGGCGAGCACAAGGTAGCCGATCATGACGGCGATCATCAGTTTCCAGATCGTAGTCCAGCCGGACCAGTACACAATCAGATTGGACGACAGAAAAGCCATGTAGGCCATAAGGTGGGCCGCCGGCAGCCGAAATGGCCGTGCTTGGCGCGGCAACTGCTTGCGCAGCGCCAGCAGCGCGAGCGGGCCGGAGCCAAACGAAAGTAAGGTTGCCGAGGTGACAAAGCCCACCAGTTTCTGCCAGCCCGGGAACGGCAAAAGGAAAACGACACCCGCAAGGAAGGTGATAATAAGACTTACCCAGGGTACTCCGCGTTCATTGACTTTGGCCAGTGAGCGCGGTGCATTGCCGTTGCGGCCCATGGCGTAGGAGATGCGCGTCGTGACGGTGGCGAAGATCAGACCGGTATCGGCGGGCGAGACAAAGGCATCGATGTAGAGTAACACCGCCAGCCAAGTCAGGCCCATTACGCCGGCCAGCACCGCCAGCGGGCCATAGGTCGCCGCGATATCGCTGAGACCACCGCTGAAACTAGTGCCGATATCGGCCCAGCCGTTGGCCAGTGCGTTCGGCGGCAGCGCACCGATGAAAGCCACTTGCAGGGCAACGTAAATCACCCCAGTAATCAAGATAGAGCCGATGATGGCTATCGGCACATTGCGTTGCGGGCTGCGAGTCTCCCCGGCCAACTCGACCCCTTGGCGAAAGCCCAGAAAGGAGAAGACGATACCGCCAGTGGCAATGGACGAGAACACACCGGTCCAACCAAATGGCATGAATCCGCCCACCTCAGCGTGGGTGAAGTTGGCGCCATGGAAGGCGGTGATCATGAACATGACAATGACCAGCACAATGATGAACAGCTTCCACCACACCAACGCATTATTGAGCCGCGCGAACCAGCGGATACCGATAGCGTTGATCAGACTAAACAGCGCAAGTAGCCCGACCGCAACGACAAATCCGGCGCCGGTCAACACCGGTACACCCTGCTCCAGGCGCTGTAGCCAGGGCAGGTAATTGGTTGAATACTGTAGTGCGGCCAGCACCTCGATCGAGGTGGTCGAGGCAACCGCAAGCCAAGCAATCCAGCCCAGCGTGTAACTGGCGAACGAGCCAAACGCAAAATGCGGATAGCGCACCACGCCGCCGGATACCGGAAACATGGTGCCAAGCTCGGCGTAGCACAGACCGATCAGGATGATCATCACACCGCCGATAGCCCAGGCCAGAATCGAGGCGGGTCCGGCAATCTGCGCCGCGCTGAGCGCCCCAAAAAGCCAGCCCGAGCCGATAATCGAACCGATCGCGGTGAACAGCAGGCCAACGATGCCTATGTCGCGGCGCAAGCGCCTGTCGTCGGCCGCCGCGTGGCCTACGGTGGCGGTTGAATTGTGCACGAATATTCCCCCTCGGGTGATTGGCGATCGACGCACCCCGCGACATGAGAATCCACTCGATGCCGCCAACGAAGCCCGATGGTAATTACTCCCCCCACTTCCACGCAGGGTGCCTTGTCCGTACTGTCATTCTGCGCGGAGCCGTAAGGCGGAGCCGCAGAATCTGGTAGCTGTGGGTCCTGCGACTCCGCTCCGCTGCGCGCAGGATGACGAGGGGTGAGTAGTTACGCCC
>JAKDMK010000555.1 GCA_030452365.1 Nitrococcus sp. | reverse complement strand
AATACCGCGGCCCTGGCCATATAGGCATAGGGATTGTCCACCCAGCCCGGTAACTGTACATCCTCGGCCAGCCCCAAGCATTGAATCTCGCGCTGCAAAAGGGGTCTCTGCTTACCTTCGCCCAAAATAATCATTCTCGCCGATTGCATCGCCCGAAGCTGCGCGAATGCACGGATTAGAGTCACAAAATCCTTTTGCGCCGCTAAACGGCCCACCCCAAGGATTACTGGAGGCTGTGCAGGCGCAAACCACGGATGATCAAGCTGGCCTCCCGCCAATTCAACCAAATCGGCGCAAACAGCAGGATTATAAATCGTTGTAATGGAGGCGCGTGCAATACCTGTCATGGCGGCAAGATCATCTGCCACGCCATTTGATACCGCCACTATCCCCTCTGCCAGCGGATAACTGTAATGGATAAGACCAAGCAATCGGCGCCGGCGCGGTGCCGGCCATCTAATGTCCGATTCGATCGTTTGGGAAATTGTATTGCGCGCACTGACGACAATTCGAGTCGGCACGCCGGCCAGCTCGCGTGCCCACAGCGCCAGTAAATTCGCACAAAACAGAGCAGAGACCAAGGCGGCCGGGCGTTCGCGCTGCAGATAGCCGACAAAAGCTGGCAGATAACGCAAGCTGATCATCGGCTTTCGCGCGAGCAAGACCGGCAAAGCCAACCTGACGCAATCGGCGGGGCGCGCCTTGATGGCCAAAAAGCAACGGCCCCATGCCTTCCAGCCGCGCTTGAGCTCGATAACGCGCACACCACTGGGTAGCTGCTCCTCATAGGCCCCTCGCCTTCGTTGTAATAGCAGATCCACAGTGTAGCCACGGGCAGCGAACTCCCCAGCCAAACGCAACATAATGCGCTCCGCTCCACCACCCGCTAGGGTAGGTATGTAAACGGCCAGCCTTATAGTGGTTTCCTTTCTACTGGTAGGTACAGCCATATGCATGCTTTGCCTAAGCCGGTGCCCGAATACACGGCCACAACGCCGAGCACTCGCGCATAGTCAAGAACGCCCGCTGGACGCTGCTGACCGACAGACCAGGGACATGGTGCGACTTGTCTAGTGGAATGGCCATTTGATGCGCTACGCACGCTCAAGATCGGGGGCGGGTGGCTTAAGCGTCGGCAACGGGGTATTCACTCGCCTACAGCGCTTGGTTTGGGGATCGCGCAGCGGATTACAATCGTGTCCCGGCTCAGGGGAAAACGGCGGTTACAAAGGGACTCCAGCCAAACACGGGGCTTAAGGCGCTTTTTAGAACTGAGCGGAATGAAGGTTACCAGATAGAACTCCCGCATCGTATACCCCGCACGGTGCAGCACCTTGGCGATAGTGTACGGCGTAAACCAGTAACGGTGATCGGTATTGATGCGCTCCGCGTTGCTCCATACTAAGCGCAAGTTTCCAAATCTGAACGCATTGGGTACGGTAATCAGCAGTTGATCCACGCAATGCGCATAGCGTTCACGGAGGCCCGATAGGAACGCCACTGGATCGTCGAGATGCTCTACGACTTCGCCTAGCAGTAGCACGTCCCAGTGTGCACTATGGATTTCTTGGGCCTCGTCACGTAGCAAGTCCATGCAGTACACATCCTTATAGCCCATCTCCCGGCGTATGAAATCCACGCCGACGGCGTCGATATCTACCCCGAGGCAGCGCTGCGCCACCGCATCGATACGGGCGTGCAACCAACCGCCCTGTTGCCATTTACGTCGGATTTGCTTCGCGGAATGGTCTACGCAGCCGACATGAATCACTCGCTTGCCTCGTAGCATTGCTTCAAGAAGACGTATCCGGTCCCAGACTGTGGCATCAAATGGCGAATCGCTGCGCACGAGGCGAAATTTCTGCCTATCGGAGATGGCATCCCCTCTCAGGTAGGCATCTACGTCATCGCCAAATCTCATCGTGTCCCGATCCTCCTCGATGGGTTCCAGCCCGTGCGCATTTCGGAATTGCTATCTACTACCGCCCACGCAGATAGCGCATCAACTGCGGGAGTGCCTGCAACGGCCCGCGCGGGTCGCGCTGCGCCCGGCGCAGACCGTCGAGCAGAC
>JAKDMK010000554.1 GCA_030452365.1 Nitrococcus sp. | reverse complement strand
GCGTCGTGCAACAGATTGATCCGTCAATGACACACATGTATAAGGATGGGGGCCGAGAGCCGCGCGGGCGGAGTTCTCACGAGATGACCACGCGCTTTCATGGCTATGGGCAGCAACTTGGCTGGCATGCCCTCTTCATTGCTGCGGGCAAGCTGTTTGCAGCCCATCCTGTAACCGATGATTGGTGGTATGAGGACGATCCCTGGGGAGAGTGGCTTAGTCGCTACGGGCTAACGCGTAAGGACGGTTTGTGGCTTTCCGATGGAACGGACAGGACTCCTGATGATGCCTCTGTGAGGCTGCTTGAATCGAAGAAGAACGGTCTTGCGATCACTGGCGATCAGAAGAAGATAATGGGACTTGCCGGCCTAGATATTGATAAAGGCGTTGGTAGAGAACTGATAGTTCAGGGCAGATGGTATTCATCCGATGGTGTTGAAATCGGACTATCCTCTGCGCTTGTTCCACCCAAAAAGGCCGATCGGTTTGTGAGAAAGCTTATTCGCGAAAAGCCCATACTGGTGTGGGTGCCTGCTTTCCAGAGCGGCGAAAATGATGGCGAATATCTGCGCAGCGATAAGAAGGGTTACTCGCCCTGGATCGTTTGTCCGTCCGGCGAGGCCCGGTTGGATGAGCATGATCCATATGGCGTTTCCGTCGCCAATCTTAGGCCGTGTCTTGCGCAAGACTATTCGGAGCTCTGCAAGCTGACACGGCAACATGCGTTTGGATGTTTTTGGAATAACAATCGCGGGACGCTTTCACTTCGAGCCCAAGCCTGGGGGCGCGATGAAACCAACCGAGAAGACGGCCCACATCCGGGACTGCGGCTGCTCTGCAAGTCTAGCGTACTTAAGAATGTACTGACGAAGTACGATAAGGACCTGTTATTGCTTTTCAAGCTTCAACGCTATGAGAAAGAAATCTATCAAAGCAGCGGGCGGTTTTCGCACTCTATCAGCGTGGCGCGGATAGATAAGTCGCTCAATATGGACTACTTCAAAGGTCGCGTGAACTACCCAAACAGGTCGGACTGGTAGCTGGCTCTCATTGACAATCGCCATCCAGACGAGCCTAGCTTCGATTTCCCGTCGGAGGATATTTGCGGATATTTGAGTCAGGGTAAAACCCCCTGGCGTGCAAAAAGGGGGCGTAACATATTAACTGTGATCGAACAGGGTGCCCTCAAGAAGGACTCCGAAGGAGGGCGTGGCACGAGTTATTCAGTGGCTGAAAAGTAACCGAAAATAAATTATTTGAACATGGTATATTTCATGGTATTAACCGCAACGACTATCGTAACAAAATGAAAACAAATATAAAAAAGTACTCGTTTACAGTCGAGTGGGAATGATTTTTTTGCTCCGCCGATAGTATCCAGAAGCACGCTACAATTCTTCAACGCGGAGCTAGCAATTCTAGTTTTTGGCACCCGGGCCGACGGGAACCGCTGGATAAATGCCCGCTGATCCGGCAGCACGTGGTCGATGCTCATGAGCGAATTGGTCCAGGCGACCTGGAACGAGGTCGCTATCGAGAATGCAACTTGGACCATTCCGAAGCAGCGACGGTAGCCAGGTTGTCAGTTGACTACCTCGCCGGTCATCTTCATACTGGAGATCACTGATGGTCCGTCCCTCTCATCCGAAGAAGGAGGTCGAGGAAGCTCTCAGGCACGCGGAAGAGCAGGAATGGCGCGTCGAAGTTGGCGGCAGCCACGCCTGGGGCCGGATTTACTGCCCATACAACGACGACGAATGCCGTTGTGGCGAGGTCTGCATTGTCAGCGTGTGGAGTACGCCGAAGAACCCTGGCAATCATGCTCGGGCGCTGCGGCGGGTCGAAGAGAACTGCACAACCCACCGGCGACAGCGCGAAGAGGCCCCCCCGTCGGAGGAATGAATCATGGAATACACCTTCACCTTGAAGTACCGACTCGCGGAGCCTTACAGCAATCCCGACGCTCTGGTGGAGCGCCTGGGCGAGGCCGGCTGCGATGACGCTCTCGTCGGCATAGGGCAGCCGGGGCGGCTGGCGTTGGAATTCACCCGCGAGGCGGCCGATGCAGAGG